>DAOUPQ010000003.1 GCA_030626085.1 Flavobacteriia bacterium | reverse complement strand
TTGGATAAATTTCTTAAATTTGTCATAATTGTATATTTTATTAGTTTTACATACTTAAATATACTAACTAACCTTCTAAAAAACAAATATTTAGAGGGTTAGTTTTCTTAACTTACTGACATTGGCCACGCAGGCAGGCGAGTTAATCCCGCTGCCTGCGATGAACTTGTTTCAGTATCAAGCGGGATCTCATTTACTTTACAAGATTTAAAAATCAGCAGGTTGAATCTGCCATATACAGTTTGGTATGCTAATCTAGCTGCCTGTGCTTTTCCGGTACCTATCTGAATTGAGCTAGATCTAGGCAGTCTATAGAAAGCCGGCGTGGAAGGCTAATTCCGCTAAGCAGGATCAAAAGCTTATTATCTTTTTACTTGCTTATTCTTCAAATTTGGCAGGCTAATCTGTCATTTCGACTAAAATGGAGAAATCTAAATATTTGATTAATAAAGCACAAGCCTTTTATACTCCGCTCAAAATGATACACTATATGTCTTTTCTGAAAGTCTCTTTTTATCTGGCACAACGACTGTTGTAGTGGAGTGATAATACCACACTAGGCCGATCAGACTAAACGGAAAAATCTTATGATTTTTAATTAATTTAACTTTAAAAGCCAAAGCTTTCTTTTTAGAATTTCAATTTTTAGTTTGATTCTTATACAATTATAAATAATATATTTCGTTTATAAATTGTATAAAAAACTTCTACTGTTTAAAATGATTCAAAGTATAAAAATTTGTTTAATTTTGGATTCATTGTAGAATAAGAAAATAGCTTTAAATTAAATGTCTTCATCCCCTTCTATAAATATAAATAAACTATCTTTTAGGGATGTTGTAATATTGTGATAATAAAGTTCTAGAATAATACTTTATTATTGTGATTTAACGATTAGAAATAAATTAGTACCGTTTAAAATATGGGACTGAAAATGGCAAGATTGCCCATCTACCTAACTGTAGAATATCTAGTAAAGGCAGGGTCATAGGAAAATAAATCAAATTAATTTTTGGGATTGATAAGGGCGAAGCCGTATTTGACAGTATACAGTATTCAGTTACAGTTGACAATTAAGATTGAGTGAATATCTTGATTATAAAGAGATGAAAGAATAAAGAAACGATAGAATGTTTTGTTTTAAGAAATACAGATATTTGAACGAATGAGTTGTAGTAAATAAAATCTTTTATATAAGAAGAACTCAAACGGATAAGGGTGGTAAGATTTGATAACTTTATTAAAAAAATTAATTTTATATGAAAAATTTTGCAATGATTGGTGTAGCAGGCTATGTAGCTGTACGTCACCTAAGAGCTATAAAAGATACTGGAAATGATCTTTTAGTGGCATTGGATAAATTTGACAGTGTTGGTATTATGGATTCATATTTTCCTGATGCATCATTTTTTGTTGAATTTGAACGATTTGATCGTCATATTGAAAAATTTCGTAAAAAGAAAAATGTTCAATTAGATTATATGAGTATTTGCACACCAAATTATTTACATGATTCCCATATTCGTATGGCATTGAGAAGTGGAGCAGATGCAATTTGTGAAAAACCACTGGTTTTAAACCCATGGAATTTAGATGCATTGTCTGATATTGAGAAAGAGTATAAGAGGAAAATTTATACTATATTACAATTGCGCTTACACCCAAGTATCATTGCTTTAAAGAAGAAAATAGACAATGGCCCAAAAGATAAAATTTATGATGTTGACCTGACTTATCTGACTTCAAGAGGAAATTGGTATTATACATCATGGAAAGGTGATGTAACAAAGTCAGGAGGAATAGCAACTAACATTGGTATTCATTTTTATGATATGTTATCTTGGATATTCGGAAAAGTAAAAATCAATATAGCACATATCCATACACATGATAGAGCAGCAGGTTATTTAGAATTTAAGAAGGCAAGGGTACGATGGTTTTTATCTATTAATGATAAAGTATTACCAAAAGATATTGCAGAAAAAGGACAACGAACCTATCGTTCTATAACTGTTGATGGAAAAGAAATTGAATTTAGTGATGGATTTTTTGACCTGCATACAAAAAGTTATCAAAATATTATGGATGGTAAGGGTTTTATATTAGACGATGCAAAACAATCTATTGATATTGTACATAATATTAGAACAAAGAAAATTTCTTCTTTAAAAGGAGATTATCACCCTTTAGCAAAGTTGCCATTGGTCAATCACCCATTTAAGAATGGGAATTATTAAATGGATAATTATAATTTATGTAAAAGCATTTGAATTTATAAATTGAACAATTTTATTTTTAAATACAATCGAATTCTAATAACAATTTTTGTTTTTGCACCTTTTGTTGCATTTATTACTCTGTCCTATTTGAATATGGATTTTAATAGGATAATGCAACTTTTTTCTTATGTTGGTGTCATACTTTTATTACTTTTTAGAAGCAACAAATACCCAATAAAATTTCCAAGATATTTACTGTTTTATTTATTATTTATTTTATATGTTTTCTACTCAGCATTTATTCAGTTGGGTAGAGAATTCAAGGTGATGTATTTATTTTCAAATAATTTAATTGGAGCTTTCAATATGATGTTTATTATTGAAAATTTAGTTATATCAAAAAAATATTACAATTTTATAATAAAAACAAGTAAGAATATATTAATAATTGCTGTATTGGTTATTATTTTTCAACAAGTGATTAATCCTAGGTTTTTTGTAGATTCCAGTCGTTTTATGCAAAATTTCATATCTGAATCAGAAGCTGGAAATACTGATAGATTACCTTCCATTTATTCATGGTTAAATTCAAATTCATCGGGTTTTTCTTTTATACCAATTTTAATACTTGTTGTTGAAGATTTAGATAAAAAGAAAAAAAAAGTATTATTATGGATCATAATGGGGATAATATTTGCATTCCTTACCAAAGCTAGATGGGTAATGGTTAATATTTTTTTAGTATTTTTTATATTTTTTATTAATCATAAAGATAAGTTTTTACAATTTATAAAGTATTTGTTTATTTTACCAATTATTTTTTTTATTTCTTATATTGTATTAGATATAGTAGGAATTAATACTAAAGGAATTGTTGAAGATAGAATCTTAGAAGGTGATAAAAAATCTATTAGTCAAAAATCAGCAGGTACAAGACTTTTAGCTTTTAAAGCATTTGATCAATTGTATTGGAGTCATCCCTTTTTCGGTGTAGGTGCTATTAGATATGGTATGGGTGGGGTCGGTAAACAGGACTATAAATTAAGAAGTATCTTAAAAGGAAGATCTTCACAAATTCATGTTGGTTATTTATCATTATTTTACACGTATGGGTTGATTGGTGGATTTTTATTTTTAAGTTTTTTATATCTTTTACTAAAAAAATTATATCAAAATGCTAATAAAACAGGAATATGGGCTCCTTTTTTGGCGTTTATAGGATTTGCAATCGCTAATTTAACATTAGTAGCTTTTTCAGTTTTTGAAATGGGATTAATAATTGTATTGGTTGCAGATAGATATTATAGTCAACATAAAAATTTAAAAACATATCAGAATACAGAATACATTTTATAATTTTTTTAAGGGTAATAAGCGTACTGTAAAAGCTAAAAAAAACATTATTGCTTCTTTTGCAATTAAAGGTTTAAGTATCATTGTTGGCTTTTTAATGGTTAGAGTCGTTTTAGATTATTTAGATCAGACTAAGTATGGTATCTGGTTAACATTGACTTCATTTATTACCTGGTTTACTTTTTTTGAAATAGGATTGGGTAGTGGGCTTAAGAACAAACTAGCAGAAGCATTAGCCAATAAAGATTATAAATTAGGAAAAATATATGTAAGTACAACTTATGCAATATTAACTATTGTGATTAGTATTGTAGCATTTTTGTTTTTTGTTGCTAATTTTTATATTGATTGGACTATAGTTTTAAATACTGATAGTAACATGTCTAGTGAATTAACCAATTTAGCATTTATAGTTTTTGGTTTTTTCTTTTTAAGGTTTGTATTAAAGTTAATTAGTATTGTACTAACTGCTGATCAGCGACCGGCAGTTGCTAACACTTTTGGACCAATAGGTAATTTAATTGCTTTGATATTAATTTTTATATTAACAAAAACAACAGAAAGCTCTTTAATTTATCTTGGTTGGGTATTAAGTGTGGTCCCGATTGTTATACTTATTATAGCAACTATTTATTTTTATAAAACAGATTACAAGAGAATATCTCCCTCTGTTAAATTTATTGAATTTAGCCAAGCAAAAGATCTTCTTAATTTAGGAGTTAAATTTTTTATTATTCAAATAGTAGGTCTAGTAGTTTATCAAACCAGTAATATCATTATTGCACAATTTTTTGGTCCTTCTGAGGTAACAACTTATAATATAGCCTATAAATATTTTTCAATTTTAATGATGATTTTTACAATAATTATTTCTCCTTTCTGGGCTGCTTATACTGAGGCTTGGGTTAATGATGATATAATTTGGATAAAAAACACTATTAAAAAATTACTAAAAATATGGGGTTTGATAAGTATTATGGGAATTATAATGTTGATTTTTTCTGATAAATTTTATTATCTATGGATAGGTGATAAAGTGATTATCCCTTTTGAATTGTCATTTGCCTTATTATTATACTTTATCACTCTTTCATTTGGAGGAGTTTTTAATATGTTTATAAATGGAGTAGGTAAAGTGAAGCTACAAATGTATAGTGGTATCATTGGCGCCATATTATTTTTATTATTTGCTGTGATATTAATTAAATATTTCAAAGTGGGTATTGTTGGGCTTGTTATAGCTTCTACTGTAAGTAATTTTTATGGTTTAATTTTGGCTCCCATTCAATATACTAAATTAATTAATAATAAAGCCAAGGGTATTTGGTCAAAATAGTTACCCAATTATGAATATATTAATTTTGACTAATTCTAATCCATATATTAATGCAGGGATTGTTGCTCATTATTTATTTAAAGGTTTAAAAAAGAAAGGGTACAATACAAAAATATTAGTTAGAGATTATGGGAATTATAGGGATAAAGATATTATTTGTATTGAAAAAAAGAGTGATGTTATTATTGCTAAAATTAAAAAAAAGATTAACAAAATCTTTACAAAATATTTTAATTTTAAGAATGCAAAGAGGATAAATTCAGATTACACAATACATAATTATGATCTTACAATTCAATATTATAAAACAAAAGATGTTTTAAAAAAAATTGATTTTAAACCAGATATAATACTTTATTTATTTCCACAAAGGTTTTTAAATGCTAAGAATTTATATGAAATTAATAAATTAACTGAAGCACCAGTCTTTTGGTATCTGATGGATTCTGCAGCTTTAACAGGAGGTTGTCATTTTTTTTGGGATTGCAAGGGTTATACTACAGGATGTGGTAAATGTCCAGGGTTGGATTCTAATGACGAAAATGATCAAACGGCTATTAATTTCAAATATAAAAAGTTTTATTTAGATAAAACGGATATTCACATTATCGCCGGTACTGAAAGACTTCTTCAACAATCGAAGGAAAGCTTATTGTATAAAAATAAACCAATTCATAAAATTTTATTACCTATAGATAGTGGGTTGTTTAAACCTGGTTTAAAGAATGATTTAAGAGAAAAACTTAATTTACCCAAACAAAAAAAAATTATTTTTTTTGGTGCAGGTTCTTTACAATCAAAGAGAAAAGGGATGAAGTATTTGACTGAAGCACTTAAGTTAATTTATGATCAACAAAAGGATATGGATTTATTTCTTCTTATTGCAGGTAATCACTTTGAGTTTATAAAGGAGGATTTACTTTTTGAATACAAATATTTAGGGGTATTAGAGAATAACACACAGCTTGCATCGGCTTATCAAGTATCTGATGTTTTTGTTTGCCCTTCAATAGAAGATGCTGGTCCCATGATGATCAATCAATCCATTATGAGTGGTACTCCAGTTGTTTCATTTGAAATGGGTGTGGCTTTTGATTTGGTAATACCTAAAAAGACAGGATATTTAGCTGAATTACGTAACATAGATGATTTAGCTAAAGGGATAAAAGAGATTCTTTTTTTAAAAGAAGAGGAACAACAAATCATGTCAATGAATTGTAGAAAACTTGCGCTAGAAAATTTAACTCAGGATGTATTCATTAATAAATTTAAAAAGATACTAACCCATATATAATCTAAATATTTAAAATATTTTAGTATAGATTTTTTTTATTAGTTGTTTGTATAGTTTAATTCAAAATTATTGTGTTAGAATAGTAGATGAAAGAGAAAAATATTTAAATAGTATCGGTACAAATTTATAAATAAAAACATGAGAACTTATATAAGTACAATTGATAGCAATCGGTTTGGATTTAATATTGCAAAAGTAAATGACTTTGAAATTCTTCAAAGAGAGAATATTCTTGAAGTATTTAAAATTGAAGAAGTTAAATTGATTATTTCAAGGATTTCTACTGAAAATATTAATGAAATTAATCACCTTGAAAATATTGGGTTTAGAATTATGGATGTACAGTCAACATATAGATTTGAAATTAATAAATACAAAATTAATTTATCATTTTTAAACCCTGATATCATTATCAGAGATGCAAAAGATATTGATATTATGGAATTGACTACTATTTCAAAAGAATCATTTGAAGAATATGGTCATTATTTCGCAGATAATCGTTTAGATAAAAGACTTTGCCGTAAAATATATGATGATTGGATACATAGGTCTATTATCGATAATAATATTGCAGACAAAGTTTTAGTTGCGGAAATAGACGGAGAACTTGCGGGGTTTTTATCTTTTAAACTATTTAAAAAGAATAATTTTAAATATGCTGCTGGTGGTATAGGAGCTGTTTCAAGTAAATTTCGTAGTAAAAACGTTTTTTCAACACTTACACTTCAAGGGCTTATATGGGGGAATTCTATTGGATTAGACTGGGAAGAGCATAATGTACTAAACACAAACTATCCAGTAAATAGAGTATTTTCTAAATTAGGTTTTACGATAAGGAATTCTTATTTGACCCTTCATAATTGGTTAGATTAAAATAATAAATAAAATTACTAATATCTTGATGTATATTTCAAAGAATAAAATTTAGTGATGTTTTGGAAATTTGTCAAGAATAATTTTAAATAAGTGGTATGTTAGGAATAAATGACGAAAAATTTATTGATCAAATAGGAATTATTTGGGAAAAGTGAATTTTCGGTAAAGTATTATATTTTAACTAAAGAAAGAAACAATTAGAATAATTAATTATTTGAAAGATTTTTTTAAATGGAATTGTAAATCAAATATGAGCTGTAATAATATATTTCTAAAATCAGCATTAACTGAAACCAATCCTTTTATTTCTACATTGGAAGTAGTAAAGTGGCTGGTTGAGCGCAATAATGCCACAAAAGTAAATGTCAATAAAATACAATTTGACCAAATGGATAAATGGAAATTTGATCGAAATAAAGGCGTACTTGGTCATGTTTCCGGACATTTTTTTACTATTCAAGGAATAAATGTTAAAACAAATTGGGGAAATGTACATGAATGGCAACAACCAATCATCAATCAACCGGAAATTGGGTATCTAGGAATAATTACTAAGGAATTTAATGGAATTTTATATTTTTTGCTACAGGCTAAAATTGAGCCTGGAAATACAAATAATGTGCAGCTTTCACCAACACTTCAGGCAACAAAAAGTAACTATTCACAAATTCATAAAGGAAAAAAACCTTTATATCTGGAATATTTTCAAAATGCCACAAGAAATCAGGTCGTATTAGATCAGCTTCAGTCAGAACAAGGGGCGCGTTTTTTAAGAAAAAGAAATAGAAATATTATTATTATTCTTGAAGAAGATATTCAAATTCATGATGATTTCATTTGGTTAAGTTTAGGTCAAATAAAAAAGCTCATATTATATGATAATCTAGTTAATATGGATACGAGAACAGTAATTTCTTGTATTTCTTTTGCTGATGATCAAACATCAATAAATGCAACCGATGAGTTGAAAAATTTCCTATTTATTAATGATTATGGAACTTCAATGCTATTATCAGTTTTTGATAAAGTATCACCTCTTAATACGTTTGAAGAGATAATTAACTGGATAACTTTTTTAAAATCTAAATATGAATTAGAAATTACTCCTGTTTCAATTTTTGAAATTAGTGATTGGAATATAACTTCGACTGAAATTCATCATATAGATAATAATTATTTTAAAGTAATAGCTGCACAAGTTGAGATTGAAAATAGAGAAGTGCAAAAATGGACACAACCTTTAGTTGAACCACTTCAAGAAGGGCTAATAGTATTTATTATAAAAAAAATAAATGGTATTTTTCATTTTTTGGTTCAGGCAAAACTTGAATGTGGTAATTTTGATATTATTGAAATGGCACCAACTGTTCAATGTCTTACGGGGAGTTATCAAAACTCCAAAGATTTACCCTTTCTTAAAGACGTGTTAAACACCAGACCCAATCAAATTCGATTTAGCACACTTCAATCTGAAGAAGGAGGTCGTTTTTTTAGGGAACAAAATAAAAATATGATAATTGAAGTTGATGATTCTTTCTCAATTGAAGTACCGGAAAATTATATGTGGATAACATTAGGTCAATTGCACACCTTTGTTAAGTTTAATAATTATTTAAATATTCAATCTCGAAGTTTACTATCTGCTATAAACTTTATTTAAATTGTTAAAAAATGAAAATACCTTTTAATAAAATTTATTTTACCGGAAATGAAGAAAAGTATATACTAGATGCTTTGCATTCTGGTAAACATTGTGGAAATTATAGTTATGGTCAGAAGGTTATCAATTTAATGAAAAGTAAATATGAATTTGGTGAAGTGTATCTTTCTCCTTCTTGTACCGCATCCCTCGAAATGGGTGCTGTTTTGGCAGGTATAGGACCAGGTGATGAAGTAATTTTGCCTTCTTATACTTTTAGTTCTACAGTAAATGCAATTGTTTTATTTGGAGGTAAACCCATTTTTTGTGATGTAGACCCTACTTCTATGAATATAGATGTTAATAAAATCGAAAGGTTAATAACCAAAAAAACAAAAATGATTTTACCTATTGATTATGCAGGAATTCCATGTGAAATGGATGAGATAATGCAAATTGCTAATAAATATAATCTTATTGTAATGCAGGATTGTGCTCAGAGTTATGGTAGTTATAACAGAAATAAAGCTTGCGGTACACAACCTCATTTAGCTGCATTTAGTTTTCATGAAACAAAAAATTATAATGCTGGAGAAGGTGGAGCCCTTGTTGTTAATGTCCCGGAATGGGAAGAAAGAGCTTATTTTTTGCAAGAAAAAGGAACGGATAGGAGATTAGTATTGAATGGTGTTAAAAATAAATATAGTTGGGTTGACAAGGGGTCAAGTTATTTGTTATCAGACATTCTTGCTGCTATGTTGCTGGCTCAACTTGAGAATGAAGAAGAAACTAAAATGAAACGAAAATTAATTACAATGGCCTATATAGAGTTATTTAAACCCTTTGTAGAGCAGGATAAAATTAAAACCCTACACCCTAAGAGCTATCAAAAAATTAATCATCACGCATTTTGGGTTATTTTTGATACTGAAGAAAATAAAGTTAGTTTTATGAACATTTTACGAGAGTATGATATTGCGGCATATATTGGTTACTTACCTTTACACTCTTCACCGATGGGATTGAAGTTTGGGTATAAACCCGAAGATTTACCGATAACTGAAGATCTTGCAAAAAGACTTCTTCGTTTACCATTTTATACTGAATTAGCCGAAACAGGATTGGAATATTGTATAGATGTCATGCATACTGTATTAAATAAAATATATAATTGAAAAAAATGAAGTTTGCCGTGATTGGCTGTGGAAATATTGCTTTGAAGTCAACAATTCCTGCTTTTTTGGAATGTAGTAAGACTACAATTAGTGTCTGTATTGATCCAAATATAGAGAAAGGAAAAGAAATCCAAAGTAAATTTAATTTACCTTTTGCAACATCATTAAATGATGCACTAGTAAATTTTGAATTTGACGCAGTTTATATTTCATCTCCAATTGGCACTCATAAACAAATAATAATTGAATCGGCCAATCATAAAAAAAATATTCTTTGCGAGAAATCTTTAGCTATTAATTTGCAAGAAGTCAATGAAATTGTACAAGTATGTAGATCAAATGGAGTTGCTTTGTTTGAAGGATTTATGTATCAGTTTCATTCGCAACATAATTTTGTAAAGGATTTAATTGAAAGTGGAGAAATTGGTGAGCCATTTCATTTTCAGGCCTGGTTTGGATTTCCTCCATTGGCAGACAATGATTTCAGATATAATAATAAATTAGGTGGTGGGGCTATATTAGATGCTGGATCATATACAATACATGCAGCAAGACATTTTTTTGAAACAGAACCTATTGCAGTACATTCTGCCATTGAAAAAGGAGATAAAGAAGTTGAAATCAAAGGGTCTGTAATGCTTGATTTTGGACAAGGAAAAACAGCAAGCCTTGTTTTCGGTTTTAACAATATGTATCAAAATAAATATGTTATCTGGGGAACTGATGGAGTAATTAGTTTAAGTCGAGCATTCTCTTTACCTCCAGACTTTCGTTCTACTCTATTGCTTGAAAAACAAGGTGAAGTAAAAGAATTTAGTATGGATCATTGCAATCATTTTGTAGAGGAAATTAATTATTTTTGTAATAATTTAAATGATATTAAAACAAGACAAAAGTGGATCGAAGAGATAGTTTGTCAGGCAAGATCATTAGAGGAGATTAATATATACAAAGATTAAATGAGTATTGCTTGATTTTAGTTTCATACATTTTTTACTAGATACTTTTAGAAATTAGTGAATTGATTAAAAAAATGAATATTTAAATTACTGATAATTTTTATAAAATGGAACCCATTAATGCAATTAACAAAACTTAAAATAGAAATTTTATAGCCCAAAATTAATGATAAAACAAAAACCATTAGTTTAAAATATAGTTAACTTTTAAAATAGAAAAAATGAGAATTTTAGTAACAGGGTCTAAAGGAGTAGTAGGTCAAAAATTAGTACAGGAATTAGCAGAAAGAGGAAATTCTGTTTTTGGTGTTGATATCCAACACCATCCGGGAGAAGTAGGGTATATTCAAAGAATGAGTAATGAAGAATGGACTTATTCAAGATGTGATATTGGAGAATATAGACAAATTGAAAGGGTAATCAAAGAAGCAGGACCTTTTGATTTGGTTTATAACTGTGCTGCTGAATTTGGTAGATGGAATGGTGAAGATTATTTTGAGCAAATGTGGAAATCTAATCTAATTGGATTAAAGAATATTATTCGTTTGCAAGAGGATCATAAGTTTAAATTAGTGCATTTTTCCAGCTCTGAGGTGTATGGTGATTACGATGAAGAAATGTTAGAGAGTGTAATGGATACTGTTGAAATAAAACAAATGAATGATTATGCCATTTCAAAATGGGCAAACGAAATGCAAATACGTAATTCTATAAAATTATTTGATACTGAAACCGTTGTAGTAAGATTATTTAATACTTATGGGCAAGGAGAATTTTACCACCCATATAGATCAGTCAATTGCAAGTTTTGTTATCATGCTTTACATGGTTTGCCAATAACAGTATATAAAGGATATTTCCGATCTAGTACTTATATTGATGATTGTGTAAGAACTGTTGCAAATATTAGTGAAAACTTTATAACGGGTAGGGTTTATAATATAGGTAGCAATGAATTTCATGATATTGAAACTTTAGCTGATATTATTTGGAAATATACCAAGGCTCCACAAAAATTGATTGAATATAAAGAAGCAGAAGTACTTACCACAAAAATAAAAAAATTAAATAATGATCTATCGATTAAAGAGTTGAATCATAAAGAAACAATATCGCTTGAGGAAGGGGTTAAGAAAACCATTGATTGGATGATAGATTATTATAGATTGAAGAGGTAAAAATCACAAAAGATTTAGGGTAAAGAATTATATAAATAAAAAAATTGTTAACCCTTATTCATTATAAAGTGATTTAATTGTTTAATAGAAAGATTAAAAAAGTTCAATTTTATAAATTCAGTTACAATTCTTTTGTCATCATTCTTTAATGTTATTTAATTCTATTCAGTTTATATATTTTTTCTCAATAGTATTAGTACTATATTATTTAAGTCCATTTAAATGGAGATGGTTCGTTTTATTGATTTCAAGTTATTATTTTTATATGAGTTGGAATGTGAATTATGTATTTTTAATACTTTTTACCACTGTAATTTCATATTATACTGCTATTAAAATTGAAAGTTCAAAATCTCATAGTATTAAGAAGATTTATTTAACTATTTCAATTGTAGTAAGTCTGGGAGTCCTTTTTTTCTATAAGTATTTTAATTTTTTTGGAACATCATTAAATTCCGTTTTTAATTCTTTTAACGTAGAACAGCAAATACCTTATTTAAAGGTTTTATTACCTGTTGGGATAAGTTTTTATACATTTCAAACATTAAGTTACTCAATAGATGTTTACAAAGGAAATATGAAAACTGAAAGGCATTTTGGGATTTATGCTTTATATGTTTCATTTTTCCCTCAACTTGTAGCCGGACCAATTGAAAGAAGTACTCGATTATTACCCCAGTTTAGAGTAGAACACAAAATAACTCTTAGTAATGTTATTATTGGGATGAAGTGGGTTATCTTGGGTTATTTCATGAAACTTGTCATTGCTGATAGATTAGCTTTATATGTAGATTCTGTATATAATAATGTATATCAACATTCTGGTTCAACTTTTATTGTTGCGACTTTTTTATTTGCTTTTCAAATATTTGGTGATTTTGCAGGGTATTCCAGCATAGCAATTGGAATAGCAAGGATTATGGGATATAAATTGATGACAAATTTTAAAAGACCTTATTTTGCTAATTCAATAGGTGACTTTTGGCACAGATGGCATATTTCATTATCGACATGGTTTAGAGATTATTTTTATATTCCAATTGGGGGTAGTAGAGTTACAAAGCCTAGATGGTACATGAACTTATTTTTGACTTTTTTAGTTAGTGGATTGTGGCATGGGGCTAGTTGGACATTCATAATTTGGGGAGCTTTACATGGTCTTTATATTATGATTGAGAATATGTTAAAACTTCAAGTAATTGGAAAGACTAAGGTGTCATTTCTTGAAAGAATCATAAGAATATTTATTGTTTTTTTATTAGTAGATTTTGCTTGGATATTTTTTAGAGCTAATAATTTAAATGAAGCTTTTTACATTGTTAGGAATATTGCAAATATAAGTACAGATCTTTTTGTTGATAGTAAAGTGTTTTTTTACGGATTAATTGGATTAATAATCCTGTTTATTACTGATTTTATCATTGAAAAAAATAATGATTCAATTCTTTTGAATTCAAATCTAAATTACAAAACAGCAATTTATTTTTCATTACTGATATGTGTAATTTTAATGATTGGTGTTTTTGATGGAGGGCAATTTATCTATTTTCAATTTTAATGATGTATTCAAATATTAAAAATATTATACTATTTTTTAGTTTAATAGTATTTGTAGATTTTGCTGGAGGATATTTTTTAAAGAAGCATTTTTTTAATATATCTTCAGGTACATATGGTCGAATAAATGAGGGTTTAAAGTCAGATTCAAAAGTTTTAATTTTAGGTAGTTCAAGAGCTATGCATCATTATGATCCAAATATTTTATCAAAAAATTTAAATATTTCTTGTTATAATTCAGGGTTGGGAGGGCATGGTTTATTTTATGAATATGCAGTTCTGAATGAAAGGATAAAAAACAATAGTCCAGATATTGTAATTTTAGATTTATCTCCAAATATTCTTATTGACAATAGATCTTATTCAAAATTGAACTTATTTTTACCTTATTATAATAAATATCAATCTTTTAAAGAAATTATTAAGTTAGATCCAAAATTTTCAAATTTAGAATTGATTTCAAATTTATATATTTATAACTCTACAGGTTATGATTTTATCAAAAATTATTTACAGAAAAGCATAAAAAATAATAATGGATATATTCCTCTACAGGATCAAGTAAATCCTAATGATTTTATACCATTTTTTTTGCAAAGTGAAAAAATTGACAAAACGAAAATAGATTATTTGAATAAAATTATTAGCCTGTGTAAAAAGAATAATATTAAATTAATTGGTGTAGTTTCTCCTACTTTTATAAAATTTGATAGAAATAACAGAATAATTAATAAACTGGATTCTATTTTTAAAAATCATAATATTGATTTTTATAATTATTCAGATTTTCCAAAACTATACAAAAAGCCCATTTATTTTAGAGATCAGCTTCATATGAATAGATTAGGAGCTGAAGAATTTTCTAAAGATATATCAAATAAAATTAATTAAAATGATAAAAAATATATTAAAATATTTTATAATATCAGATAAGCTTGCTAAAAGAGTTTTTTCTCCAGAAGAATATGCAAGAAGGATTGGAGTTAATATTGGGAAAAGCTGTTATATTGATACTAAAAGTTTTAGTGGCGAACCATACCTCATAACTATTGGTAATAATGTAAGAATTGCGCCTGGAGTAAACTTTTTTACTCATGGTGGTACATGGCCATTTAGAAATAAAAATCCAAATCTAGATTATTTTGGCAAAATAATTATTAAGAATAATTGTTATATTGGAAAAGATGCGAAAATAATGCCTGGTGTTACTATTGAAGATGATTGCATTATTGGTGCTGGTTCTGTTTTAACAAAAAGTGTCCCAAAAGGCTCTATTGTAGCAGGAAATCCTGCAGTATATATAGGGAAAACATTTGATTTTCTTGAAAAAATAAATGAATATAATTTTGGTACTAAAGGCTTAAGTAAAGAAGATAAAAAAAGGATATTACTTTCTTCTTCAGAAAAAAATTTCTTAAAAAAAGGATTTTTTAAAATAGATAAATAATGAAGACTCTAGTTATACTTAGCGTCATGAGATTTCAAGATAATGATTCTGCTGGAGTTGCAAGAACAAAGAATTATGCATATGCCCTAGCAAATAGCGGTGTTAAAGTGATTTTTGCAAGTTTCTTGGAGTATGATTCTACAGCAATTTTAAAAAAAGATAAAAATAATTCAAATATTTATTATTATGGTTCGGTAAATGCAAATAATCAATATACTTATAAAAGTCACAAAAAAAGAATAATAGGTTTTTTGAAAAGTATACTGTCTTTAGTAAAGGATAGCGATAATATGTCATTTTTGCTTTATCCTTCATCATATGTAACATTTGATATGGCAGTTCTATTTTATTTAAAAAAAGTCAAAGATAAAAGGGTTTTTTATGAAGTGAATGAAGTAAGAAAATATTCGGTTTCTTTTTTGAGTGAAAAGATAAAAATTAATTATTTAAAGCATAGTTTAAATGAACGATTGGCAAAATATTATGATGGTTTGATATGTATTTCAACAAATATTCAAAAGTATTATTCAAAGTATAATAGTAGATCTATTTTAATTCCTATTTTATCAGACTTAAGGGATGTTGATCCTAATTATTTGATGAAATACGATGGATTAGTTTTTAACATTGGTTTTGCAGGTTCTATTAGTATTAAAAAAGAAAACTTTAATATCTTTTTTGATGCATTATCTAAAGTTATAAAGAAAGATTATAATATTGTTTTGAATTTATATGGAAGTGTTTCAAATGATGAATTAAATGAATTAAACGAATTATTGGAACAAAAAAATATAACGAAGAATGTAATATATCATGGAAAGGTTCGTCAAAATGAAATTGTTGATATATTAAAACAACAGCAACTCTTAGTTTTACCTAGAAGAGAAACATTACAAAATAAATATGGATTTTCTACAAAATTATCCGAATATATAGTAAGTGGCACACCAGTTTTACTAACAGACGTTAGTGATAATCTTAAATATTTAAAAGATGGTAAAGATGTTATTGTAGTTGATGCTGAAAATTCAGATGATTTTGCTTTAAGAATAATGCAATTAATTGATAATTATAATGAAATTGCACCAATTTTATCTAAAAATGCTATTAAATCAGCAAAAATATATTTTGACTATATGCTTTATAAAGAAAAACTAACCGATTTTCTTTTTAATGATTATAAAAAATAAAATCTATTTTATCAAATGTTTGTTTTAAAAAAGTTCAAAATAGATAAAGCACATTATTAAATTAATTACAATGAAATATTTTTATAATCTTATAACCTGATATGAAAGTCCTTTTTTTTATTGAAAGTTTGGGTTCAGGAGGTAAAGAGAGACGTTTGGTAGAATTGATAAAAGGTCTTTCTAAAGATGGGAATCTAGAAATGGAGCTGGTTTTAACAAAAGAAGTAATTCATTATACAGATATCTTATCAACTAATATTAATATACATTATATAGTAAGAAAAGGCTTAAAAAAGGACCCTAGATTATTTTATAAATTTTATAAAATTGCTAGTAAATTTAAACCGGATATTATTCATGTTTGGGGTAATTTGGTAGCTATTTATGCAATTCCAACTAAGGTTTTTTTAAAAACACCTATGATTAATAGTCAAATTACAAATGCACCTTTAAATGTTTCAAATTCTTTTTTGGAACATACGCTTACATTTCCATTTTCTGATGTGATTATTGCTAATACATACGCTGGATTAAATGCTTATAGTGCTCCCAAAAATAAGAGTTTAGTAATTTATAATGGATTTGATTTTAATAGAATCAAAGATCTTGAAGATAAAAGTTTATTACGACAAAGATTTAATATTAAAACTAGATATGCTGTAGGAATGGTCGCTTCTTTTAATGAAAGGAAAGACTATACTACATATATTGAAGCCGCAAATCTCATATTAGAGAAAAATAATAATATCACTTTTTTATGTATTGGTTCTGGAGATTATAGCAAATTTGAACAAATGGTTCCAGAAAAAAATATAAGTAATATTCTTTTTTTAGGTAAACAAGATAGAGTTGAGTCAATTATGAATATATGCGATATTGGTGTTTTAATTACAAATAATGAGAAGCATGGAGAGGGTATTTCAAATGCAATATTAGAGTTTTCTGCATTATCTAAACCTGTAATTGCAACTTTTGGAGGAGGTAATGGAGAAATTATTGAACACAATGTTTCAGGATTTTTAATAAATCAAAAAGCTCCTAAAGAATTGAAAAATAAGATATTGCGTTTATTAAATAATGAACAAGATCGTATAAGCTATGGTGAAAAAGCAAAAAAAATTGTGATTAAAAAATTCAATATATCAAATATGGTTGATGAATTTAAAACTATTTATAAAAGGATTGAAGAATAACATCGATATAAAGGTTTTATTTGTAAGTAGTGCTAATTCACAATATGGAATAGTACCTTTTATTAAAAGTCAGGGAGAATCTTTGAAAAATGAAAAGATTGATGTTGATTATTTTTCAATAAACGGTAAAGGGATAAAGAACTATTTAACAAGTATTATAGCATTACGTAAGTATATTATTAAAGAGAAGAAGTATAATATCATACACGCTCACTATGGTTTATCTGCTTTAGTCGCTTTTTTTGGCAAAAAGAAAGAAAAGTTAGTCGTTTCTTTTATGGGGGATGATCTAGTTGGTTCAAATGATCTCAATGGGAATATCACAACCTATAGTAAAATTCAGGTATTTATAAATAAAATTTTTGGAAAATATTTTTTTCATTATAGTATCGTTAAGTCTAAGGAAATGTTGAATGTCCTTGATTTAACTAATAGCGATGTTATTCCCAATGGTGTAGATTTTGATAGATTTTATGAAATTAATAAAGATAAAGCTCGAGGGTTTTTAAAAGAAAAATTATATATAAAACAACTTTTATTTTGTTCTGATCCTGATAGACCTGAAAAAAATTTCAAATTAGCAAATAAGGCAATGAGTTACTTATCTGATAAAAATGTTGAACTTAAATATATTCACGGTATTGATCAAGAAAATTTAGTGAATTATTATAATTCGGCAGATTGTCTATTATTAACATCCTTTCATGAGGGGTCTCCTAATGTAGTTAAAGAAGCTATGGCTTGTAACATACCAATTGTTTCTACTAATGTTGGTGATGTTAAGGCGGTAATAGGTAAGACAAAAGGTTGTTTTATTACAACATTTGACCCAGAAGATGTTGCTGATAAAATTGAAAAAGCATTAAACTTTGGAAAAAGAACAACAGGAAGAGAAGATGTTAAACACTTGGAATCAAGTGTTGTAGCCAAAAGGATTATTGATGTTTATAAAAATGTGATAGAAAAATAATGTGTGGTATATCAGGAATAATCAATTTTAATAATAAACTTGTTGAAGAAACAAATATCAGAATAATGATGCATAAAATGAAGCATCGTGGACCTGATGATGAAGGTTTGTTTATTGATAAGAATGTTGGTTTGGGATTTGTAAGGTTAAGTATTTTAGATTTAAGTCCTGCAGGTCATCAACCAATGTATAGTCATGACAATAGATTTGTAATTATTTTTAATGGTGAAGTATATAATTATATTGAAATTCGCGAAGAATTAAAAGAAAAATATAAATTTAGAACTGGTACTGACACAGAAGTCATTCTGGCCGCTTATCAGGAATGGGGAGAGCACTGTTTGGATAGATTTAATGGCATGTTTGCCTTTGTGATATTTGATACTAAGACAAAAGAATTATTTGGTGCCAGGGACAGGTTTGGTATTAAACCCTTTTATTATTATTTTGATGATGAAAGGTTTTTGTTTGCATCTGAAATAAAATCAATTTTACCATTACTAGAAAAGAAAGAAGCAAATGATCAAATTATTTATGATTATTTATTATTTAATCGAACAGATCATACGGAAGAAACTTTTTTTAAGGGAATAAGGAAATTACAACATGGCTCATGGTTAAAAATAAAGAATAAAAAACTGGCTTTTGAGAGATGGTATGATATCAATGACAAAGTAAAAAATAATATTTCCTTATCTGCAAGTGAATATAGAGAATTATTTAAAGATTCTTTAAAATTAAGACTTCGTGCTGATGTACCAGTTGGTGTGTCACTTAGTGGTGGAATTGATTCTTCTTCTATTGTTGCATCATTGGTCAATGATTTTAAATTAGTGAATATAAATACATTTTCAGCTGTTTTTGGTAAAAATGAGTCGACTGATGAAAGTGAATTTATTGATCAATTTAGACCAATAGTAAAAAACATGCATTTTACTTCTCCTGATTCTGATTCATTTTTTGAAGATTTTACAAAATTTATTGATACTCATAATGAACCTGTACCTGATACAAATCCTTATGTACAATATAAAGTGATGGAGTTAGCATCAAAAAAGGTTACCGTTACACTTGATGGTCAAGGAGCAGATGAACAATTGGCAGGTTATCATTATTTTTTTGGAAGCTTTTATATTGAGTTGATTAAACAAATGAAATTGATAACATTTGTAAAAGAAAATATTGAATATTTAAGAAAACATAAATCTATTAACGCACTTAAATATTTTTTATATTACATACTCCCGACTCAATTGCAAAATAAAATAAGTAACCAAATATTTTCTTCAATTGATAAGAAATTTTATGATACTTACAAAATGGATAGTGGTATAAATAATATGCTTTATGATCCCAAAAGCTTAAATGAATCCTTATTACAACATTTTGAATATAAATTAGAGCATTTATTGCGTTGGGAAGATTTAAATGCAATGCATTTTTCAATAGAATCCAGAGTGCCTTTTCTAGATCATAGGTTGGTTGAAGCTACGTTATCTACACCGTCAGATCAAAAAATTAACAGAGGAGAAACTAAACATTTGTTAAGAGAAGCATTAAAAGATATTTTACCTGATAAAATTACACAAAGAAAAGATAAAAAAGGTTTCGATAATCCAAGAGATAAATGGTTTAGAACTCAAAAATTTGATAAATTTATTTTTGAATTAATTAATTCAGATAGTTTTAAAAATAGAGGTTATTTTGATAGTGAAATTGCCAATATACAATATAAAAGACATCTCGAAGGTAAAATTGATATTTCAAAAGAAATCTGGAAATGGATAAATCTAGAACTTTGGTTTCGAAAATTTATTGATAATAATTAAATAGAATAATTTTAATAATAGACTTATATTAATCCCCTTAAAATAATTAATGTTATGAAAACAAAAGAAGAAATCAAAAACTACATTATTGAAGCATCGCTTTCAGATGCAAATAAGATCAAAGACGATACACTAATCTTTGACACTGGTCTTTTAGACTCTATGGGTCTTCTCTTTCTTATTGAGTTTCTCAATGAGAATTATCATGTAGAGGTAGATGATGATGAGCTTAATCCTAAAAATTTTGAATCTATTAATAGTATTGTTGAATTTGTTGAAGGAAAGTTATTAGAGTCCAAAGTCAAAGGTTGAAAGTCGAAAGTCAAAGGTCTAATGTTGAGAAGAAAAAGGAACACGGATAACACTGATTAGACAGATAGTCAGTAAAAAAAGAAAGAGATACTTCGACTACGTTATCACTTCGCTCAGTATGACAACATTCGTTTTTAGAATTAATATAGGGTAGTGAGTTTAACAAATACACAGACAAACACATCAACAAAAAACACTTAACCTTTTATGTGTGGAATAGCAGGTTTTTATCCAAATTTATATAAAGAAGAATCGCAGAGTATTCTAAAACGGATGCTAACCCGAATTAAGCATCGTGGTCCGGATGAAAGCGGTGTCTTTATATCCGATCAGGTTGCTTTAGGTAGTGTGCGTTTAAGTATTATCGATCTTGTATCGGGGACAATGCCAATATCCAATTATGATGATTCATTATGGATTGTTTTTAATGGTGAGATTTTTAATTATATTGAACTCAGAGAAGAATTGTTTAAAAAGGGTCATCAGTTTAAAACCAATAGTGATACAGAGGTAGTTCTTCATTTGTATGAAGAATACGGTTCGGATTTCCTCAACAAACTTAATGGACAATTTGCTATTGCAATCTGGGATAAAAAGAAAGAAGAATTGTTTCTGGCAAGAGATAGAGTAGGGATAAGACCTTTGTTTTATACGGTAGTTGGAGGTTCTTTTGTTTTTGCATCAGAGATGAAATCCTTTTTAGAATTTCCTAAAATGGAATTTAAAATATCCGCAAAGAACCTTTCAGAATATTTTACTTTTTGGACATCTTTAAGTCCAAATACTGCTTTTGAAGGAATTTTTGAAATACCTCCAGGATCTTTTATGGTCATCAATAAAAAAGGTATAAAAAAGACAAACTACTGGAAATTACCTATTCATAAACCAAATGAATATAAATACAACAATATTGAAGAAGCATCAAAAGAGTTTGAAGAAATTTTTTTGGATGCGGTTAAATTAAGATTAAGAGCTGATGTGCCGGTTGCGGCCTATTTAAGTGGAGGTCTGGATTCAAGTATAACGACTTCTTTTATAAAGAAAATATCACCTAAGAATCTTAAAACATTTTCTATTGGATTTACCGAAAAAGATTTTGATGAATCTTCTTATCAAAATACTGCAGTAAAATACTTTGACACACAGCATTCAAGTATAACTTGTAGTCCAAAAGAAATAGCAAAAAATTTTAAAGAAGTGGTTTGGTATACAGAAGCTCCATTGCTACGTACAGCTCCTACTCCCATGAGTTTACTTGCGAAAAACGTAAAAGATCATCATATTAAAGTTGTTATAACAGGTGAGGGTGCAGATGAACTTTTAGGAGGTTATAATATTTTTAAGGAAACTAAGATCAGACGTTTTTGGGCTAAAGATCCACAATCAAAATACCGTTCACTTCTACTAAAAAAATTATATCCATATTTACCTCAAATGAAGAGTGCCAATAGCAATATTTTAAAAATGTTCTTTGGCTATAAACTCAATGAAACAGAATCACCAATTTATTCGCATTTATTAAGGTGGAATAATACTTCTCGTATAAAGAATTATTTATCTAAGGAGTATAAAGATTTAATTGGAGATTATAATCCAATTAATACTATTGAAAAGCTGCTTAAGGATAGATTAGAAGGTTATGATTCTTTAACTAAGGCTCAATGGATTGAATTAAATATTTTTATGTCGGGTTATTTATTATCTTCACAAGGAGATAGGATGGCTATGGCGAATTCAATAGAAGGAAGATATCCTTTTTTAGATCATAGAGTGATTGAGTTTGCAATGCAACTAAACCCCGATCTTAAGCTTCATGGTTTAAATGAAAAATATCTGTTAAAGAAAATGATGAAAGGCAGATTACCTGATAGTATTTTAAACCGATCAAAACAGGCTTATAGAGCTCCTATAAAAAGCACTTTTATTTCCAGTGTTTTACCGAAGTATCTAAAGGAAATGTTTTCTGATGATAGAATAATATCTTATGGAATCTTTAATTTGAAACATGTAAAATTACTTCTAACTAAAATGCATTCAAAAAAACAAGTTTCGGAAATAGATAATATGGCATTGACAGGGATTTTATCAACTCAGATTTTGTATGATTTATTTGTTAAGAGATCTATGCCTAAATTAAGTGAAGAGGATTTGGTTGTATTGGATAAAGTGGTTATTGATTAAAATCACCCCGATTATAAAGTATAAAACAAATTAAAAGGATTGTGAATATTGACATATTGCGCTTTTTTGTTTGACCCCTTCCCTAAAGCCTGCCTTGTCGGACAGACCAATATTAATAAGTTCTAGCTTTTTTGTTTTTCCCCTTACCCTAAAGGGAGTCAAAAAAGCTTAGTATTTAATGATTTCACCCTTTAGGGTTGGGGGTAAAAAATCATTAAAAATAATTAGATAAGATTTGAATTCATTAACTTGATGGATTTGATTAGTAGGTAATGAACAGATTAGTTTATGATTTTGAAGCCTAGATCTTTTTGTTTCTTTTTCCATCAATGAGAAAAAGAATAAATAGTATTATAAACTAACCTAATAAAAACAATCAAAAATTATTGATAATGAATTTTCAACTAAATTCATGTAAGTAGTAAAAAAATAAAAAATATAATAAGAAACAATGATAACAAAAGATAAAAAACCATTTTCAAAAGATATTTTACATATTGAAAATATTGAAAAGGTATGCAGTGAAATTATTGATAAATTAAAAAATGATGTTACTCGTCAGCTACAACGAAGAGGAGCTATCATAGGTATTAGTGGAGGTATTGATTCTTCTGTTGTTATGGCACTAGCTGCTAAAGCATTCGGATCTAAAAGAGTAACAGGAATTATGTTGCCTGAACAGGATTCAAGTGGCGATAGTGAAATGTTAGCAAGAAAATTGGCAGATAAATTCGGCGTTTCTACTTTAATTGAAGATATAACAAATGCATTGGATGGTTTTGGTTGTTACCAAAGAAGAGATAAAGCAATTTCCAGCGTAATTACTGATTTTGATCCTAAAGTGGATAAAGCAAAAATTGAGATCAAGCAAAATATAAGTCAGAATATGCCTGCAATATCTTCCATTACCGTTATAAAACCAAATGGTGATGTTAAAAGTAAGATCTTACCTGTAAAAGAATATCTACAAATTGTTGCCTCAACAAATTTTAAACAACGCAGTAGGATGTCCATGCTTTATTATCATGCTGAAAGATTGCATTATGCTGTTATTGGAACACCAAATAAGCATGAAGTAGAACAAGGTTTTTTTGTTAAACATGGTGATGGAGCAGCTGATGTAATGCCAATCGGACAACTGTATAAAACACAGGTTTATCAATTGGCAAAATATCTTGGTGTGCCTCAGGAAATAATTGATCGTACGCCAACAACAGATACCTATACTGCAGAACAAACTCAGGAAGATTTTTTCTATCAAATGCCTTTTGAAGAGATGGATTTAATCTGGTACGGATGGGAAAATGACTATTCTGCCGAAGAAGTGGGAAAAATAATGAGAAAAACTACGGAGGAAATTGAGAATAATTATAAGAATTTTGAAAGGAAAAGAAAAACTACTGAATATTTAAGGATGAGATCGATCTTTTAAGTTAAAAGTATAAAGTTAAAAGTTCAAAAAGTAAGTAGTATCAGTAGATTAGTTTACAAATCTAGAGTTGTATGTCATTTCGATTGTAGTGAAACGGAATAGAGAGATCTCTACAAAACAGAACACAGATTATATGGATAGTCACAGATAAGAAATCAGTGCAGATCAGTTTAATCCGCGTCATCAGCGTTCAAAATAAATCGAACATGGATGATGCTAATTGGACAAATAATCAATGATAAATATTATACAATTAACGCATTATCTCATTAACGCATTATCTTATTATCTCATTAACACATTACCCCATTACAGCATTAAAAAATGAATGTATTTGATTACTTTTTTAAAGAAACAAAATATCTGGAAAAAGATTTTGTGATAGGAAATAAAGAAACAATTTCTTATAAAGAGCTTTATAACAATAGTCTTAAAATTGCTGCCTATTTAAATAAAAGTATCGGTATTGATAAAAAGATTGTATTAATAAATCAAAATTCAGTTTTTTTTATTACTGTATATTTAGGTATTATGAAATCGGGAAATGTTTGCGTACCATTAGATTTTTCAATTGAACAGGAAAATTTAAATTTTATTTCTAATACAACAGAGAGTGATCTAATTTTTTGTGATAAAAAAATAGAATCGAAATTAGATCTAAAAGGGTTTAAAACTATTATAGATGAAGATAAATTTGATAAAATTCTTAAAAATCAAAATATTATTGATCTTAATAGTGTTTTTGTTAGTCAAAACTTGGCGGAAATAATTTTCACTTCCGGTTCAACAGGTAAACCAAAAGGGGTAATGATTACCCATCAAAATATTATTTCAAATACTGATTCAATTATAGAATATTTAGGATTAACATCAAAGGATATTCAATTGATTGTTTTACCATTTTATTATTGTTTTGGACTATCATTGCTTCATACACATTTAAGAGTTGGTGGTCAGGTTGTATTTAACAATACATTTATGTTTTTAGGTACAGTAATAAATGATTTAAAGAAGTTTAGATGTACAGGTTTTTCTGGTGTACCCAGTCATTATCAAATGTTATTAAAAAAATCAAAATCATTTAAAGAGACCAAATTCCCGGATCTAAGATATGTAACGCAAGCCGGTGGGAAATTACACAACGTATTTATCGAAGAATTTGTTGAAACTTTTCCGGATATTAATTTTAATGTGATGTATGGGCAAACCGAGGCTACGGCACGATTATCTTATTTACCATCGGAATTGGTATTAAGTAAATTGGGATCGATTGGTAAAGCCATACCTGAAGTAATACTTAAAGTTGTTGATAAAGAAGGTAACGAACCCCCATTAGGTGAAGTCGGAGAAATTGTTGCAAAAGGAGGTAATATAATGTCAGGATACTATAAAGATCCCGAAGGAACTAAGGAAGTCCTAAAAGAAGGCTTGCTTTATACAGGAGATCTGGCAAAAATGGATAAAGATGGATATATTTATATTGTTGCCAGAGAAAAAGAGATCATAAAAGTTGGTGGGAAAAGAATAAGCCCTAAAGAAATTGAAGAAGTTATTTTATCAGTACCTTTGGTTGTAGATTGTACGATAAAAGGAGTTTATGATGATGTTTTAGGAGAAGTATTAAAAGCCATTGTGGTAATAGATCGATTTGATAAGAAAGAGTTAATTAAAAAAGAAATTTTAATGCAATGCAAGGATAGATTAGCGTTATATAAAATTCCTCAAAAATTTGAGTTTTTAGATAAAATGATGATTAAATCTACAGGGAAGAAATAAAAAAATAAAAAATTTCTTGAAACGAACTATCCTCGAGGCAGAGCTATAGAGGTATTTCCTGCCACGACCGGCAGGCGGGCGCTCATTTCATTTTGACTTAAAGGTGCAAAAAACGAAATTTATTTATTTAAACCTCACCCAAAACTATAAAAACAGTTTTGACCTCTCCTTTTAGGAGAGGTTTAATTGGAAACCCCGAGGCAAAGCCTCAAGGAATTATTTTCGATTAAATCATTAAAAGTATAATATAATGATTATTAATAAAGATAAACCAGGTGTAATAGTGATTGGAGGTCATGTACAAGGACTGGGAATTACAAGAATATATGGTAAAAATAATATTCCTGTAATTCTTTTAGATCATACTATCATTAATTTAACGCGACATTCAAAATATTGCAAAAAGTTTATAAAATATAAGAAAGGGGAATTATTAAATAAATTATTTTTTTTAGGAAAAAACAGTAAATATAAAAACTGGTTGCTAATGCCCACCAATGATTTAGTTGTGGGAATATTAGGAGAAAATAAAAACGAATTGTCTAAATATTTCAAGGTTAGCACAGTCAATTTTGATATACTTCAATATTTTTTTAACAAAAGACTTACGTATAAATTAGCAGCAGATTTAAATATTTTAATTCCAAAAACATGGATGGCTAATAGTTGGAATGAGATTGAAGAATTAGACATTACTTATCCATGTATAATTAAACCTGCTGTAATGCATACTTTTTACTCAAAGACAAAAAAAAAGGTTTTTGTATGTAAAAACTATACTGAATTGAAAGATAATTATCAAAAAGCATTAGCATTGATACCAAATGAAGAAGTTATTATTCAAGATATTATCCCAGGAAATAGTGAACATCAATATTCTGTTTGTTTTATGTTTGATGGATATAGACCATTAGTTACACTTTCTGCAAGACGAGCAAGGCAACACCCACCTGATTTTGGAAATGCAACAACCTATGCTGAAACAGTTGAAATGCCTGAGTTAGTCGAATATGCTAAAAAAATATTAAAAAAAGTTAGTTTTACTGGAGTTTGTGAAGTAGAATTTAAATTTGACACAAGAGACAATACCTATAAGTTTTTAGAAGTTAATCCTCGTACTTGGAAATGGCATTCAATGACAGAAAAAAGTTTGTCTCCAATTTTGATGAGCCTATATCATCATATTTATAACTTAGAGCCAATAATTAAAAATAATCAGGAAAGTGCTACTTTTAGACATTTGGTTACTGATATTCCTACAATGATTAAAATGAAATTATTAAACATAAATTATCCTAAGACTAAAAAAAACACTAAATATGCGGTATGGGAATTAGAGGATATAAAACCTGCAATTTTTGAAATTATATATTTTCCATATTTTATTTTAAAACGATAAAAAAAGATGATTACATTATTAACATATTTATTTGAAAGCTTAATAATAAGTTCTTTAACTTATTTGTATTTACATAAAAAAACAAGAATTAGTCTTACATATTTGTATAAAGACAATATAATTGCCATAATATTGACATTTTTAACTTGTTTTATTATGGTTAGATTAATACCACCAAATTATAATTGGTTATTATTTTTTCTTATTCCGATTTTGGTTTTAGGTTTTGCATTTACATTAACCATGATTAGATTTTGGAGAACCCCAAATAGAAAAATTGATGCTAAGAAAAACGAAATGGTTTCACCAGCAGATGGAAATATAATTTATATAAAAAAAATCAATAAAGGAGAGGTTCCAATATCTATAAAAAAAGGTTTAAAAGCAAAATTAAATGAAATAACTCAAACCGATTTATTAGAAACTCCATGTTGGCTGATAGGTATTAATATGACACCTTTTGATGTTCATAAGAACTGTGCACCGATTAAAGGTGAAGTAATACTAAATAAACATATTGCTGGCAAATTTTTATCTCTTAAAGAGCCAAAAGCAATTTTAGAAAATGAGAGAAATACGTTGGTAATCAAAAATGATAGAATGACAGTTGGAATTGTTCAAACTGCATCAAGACTGGTAAGAAGAATTGATTCATATGTAAAAATTGGTCAAGAGCTAAAACAGGGTCAATGGTTTGGCATGATTCGTTTTGGAAGTCAGGTTGATTTAATAATCCCTGTAAGATACAAGGTAAAAGTGAAATTAGGAGAACAGATTTTTGCCATTAAAACAATAATTGCAGAAGAATGAAAGTTTTGATAGATATTGGCCATCCGGCACATGTTCATCTGTTTAAAAATTTTGCATGGGAAATGCAAAAAAAAGGACATAAGATATTATTTACATGTAGGGAGAAAGAATTTGAGATTGATTTGTTAAAAAAGTATAATTTTGAGTATGTATCTTTTGGGAAAAAATTTAAAACATCATTTGGAAAAATTATAGGTTTATTTTTATTTAATTTTAAGTTGTTTGTTATTTCTTTAAAATTTAAACCTAATCTTTTTTTGAGTCATGGTTCAATTTACGCTGCTCAAATTGCTTGGTTAATGAGGAAATCCCACATATCATTTGAAGACACATTTAATTTTGAGCAAATTAGATTATATAAACCATTTACTTCTGTTATTTTAACATCAGATTATATGCATCCATTTTTAGGAGCTAAAACAATAGAATATTCTGGTTATCATGAGTTAGCATATTTACATCCCAATAGATTTACACCAAATAGTAAAGTGATAAATGAGTTAGGATTATCACAAGGAGAAAAGTTTTGTATTGTTAGATTTGTTAGTTGGGAAGCTACACATGATATAAATCATAGTGGGATGTCAATTGAGAACAAAATAAAAGTAGTAAAAACTTTATCTAAATACTCAAAAGTATTTATATCATCAGAAAAAAAATTACCTCCCGATTTATTAAAATATAAGTTTCCGCTAAAACCTGAAAAAATTCATGATGCTATGGCATTTGCATCATTAATATTTGGAGAAAGTGGAACAATGATATCTGAAGGAGCCGTTCTTGGTACTCCTGGAATATACATTGATGATACAGGTCGTTTATATACAAATGAACTTGAAAAAAAATATGGTTTAGTATTTAATTTTACTGAGAGTCATGATGATCAAATTTTAGCAATTTATAAAGCTGAAGAAATTATTAAAAATAGTAAACAAAATAATTGGATAGATAAAAGAAAAGCTTTGTTAAAAGATAAAATAGATGTTACTGGGTTTTTAATTTGGTTTATAGAAAATTATCCAAAAAGTGTTAGTATTATTAAAGATAATAGGGTTACCCATTTAGTTCTCAAAGAACTGATTTGTAATCAAAATTTTAAATTCTATGAAAATATCTAATCGTCATATATGTTCATTGGGTTTAAAAGTCTTTATCTATTATGATTTTGCGACTTAAATGGGTAACTCTAAAAGATAATATTGATTATCAAAATTTATTTAAAAAATAAAATGGATTTTACTTTAAAAAAATATACTGAATTAATTACAACTCTTAAGGAAAAAAACTATTCTTTTCAGACTTTTGAAGAGTTTATTAAAAAACCTAAAAATAAAGTTGTAATTCTAAGGCATGATGTTGATTTATTACCACAAAATTCTTTGAAATTTGCTCAGATTCAGAATAAATTAGGTATAAAAGGATCTTATTATTTTAGAGCAGTTCCTGAGAGTTGGGATGAAGATATTATATTGCAAATTGATAGTTTAGGTCATGAATTAGGCTATCATTATGAAACAATGGATACAGCAAGAGGAGATGTTGATTTAGCAATAGATCAATTCGAACAGCATTTAAATGAAATAAGGGAATTGGTAAATGTTGAGACTATCTGTATGCATGGAAGTCCTAGATCAAAATTTGATAATAAAGAACTATGGAAAAAATATAATTATTTGGATTTTGACATAATTGGCGAACCCTATTTTGACGTTGATTTTAACCAAGTATTTTATTTAACAGATACAGGTAGAAGGTGGGATGGTCATAAAGTTAGTGTTAGAGATAAAGTTAATGGTTCCTTTGAACAAAAGTACCATTCTACTAATCAGATAATCAAAGCAATAAATTCTTCCGAATTACCTAAAAAAATAATGTTTACTTTTCATCCTCAAAGGTGGCATAAGAACTCCTTACTATGGGCCAAAGAACTTGTATTACAAAATGTAAAAAATATAATTAAAAAGTATTTTTATGTATAAAATACAGATTTAAACTGGAAACAATAAATACTACTTAATTATACTCTAATATTAGATAAAAAAATGATTTTATCAAAAAAAGAATTACTTTTTTATATTTCGGCAGATAGAATTATCGCTAATAAATCAGCAAAAATTAATTGTAGAGAAAGGTTAAAAAATTTTACTTCACCTAACTATATCTTAATGTTTTTACGTTCAATGAGGTATGTTGCATATTATGATAATGTAAAAAGAAATAGTAAAGTTGTTGGATTTAAATGCTATTTCCATAGATGGCGTTATAAAAGATTAGGAGTTAAATTAGGATTTACCATAGGGTATAATACATTTGGATATGGTTTGCTTATACCTCATTATGGAACAATTGTTATAAATAGTTCAATAAAAGCGGGGAATTTTTGTGTTTTACACACCTCAACTTGTATTGGGGGGGGAGGAAAACTAATTGGAGATGGTCTTTATTTATCTTCTGGGGCTCTAATTATGGGCTCAGATATTATATTAGGAGATAATATTTCAGTTGCATCAAATTCTCTAGTCAATAAATCAATATCAACCTCAAATGTTTTGTTGGCAGGCACACCTGCAATAATCAAAAGTAGTGCTAAGGCTTGGTATGAAAGAGATGGGAAGCGTTATGTAAAAAGAATAGCAAATATTGAAAAACTTAGATTAAAAATGGAAATTTAAATTTTATAAGTCTTCCTAAATCCCTCTATATGCCTTATCTCCTTCCGAATACTGTAAATGCCAATTATCTAAATTGATTGATGTTAAATTATGATTGATATCTTTTATAAATAAAGGTTTATGGTGTTTCTTTATTTTTTTTGATCCTATACCTACAAAACCAAGGTGGCTCATTTTATGATGTGCTAAACCTGTAACGACACAACATCCTTCTTTCCTAAAAAATGTTAAACATTTTTTAATTACACTATTCCATATATTATTGTCAAAACCCAAAAATGGAATGTGCACAATTCTTCCTTTTTTTACGTTATTTATTTTTTGAATATACAAAATACAAACACCAAGATTTTCTTTGCCTTTTTTAATATTAAAAGCATAAGTATCTAGTATAGGGCAATCAAGTAACCAATCAATATAATTCTTAGTGATTTTTTTCTTAAAAACAATGTCATACTCTCTGTCTTCCAAAAAGTTATTTCCATCATAATTAATAAATTCAACATCTTTATATAGCGATTCTTTGTTAGTTTTACGAAAAAAACTAGGCAGCAGAAATAAAAATAACCCAGTCTTTTTGAAAAAATTCTTTAGATTTAGAGAATTATAAAATTCAGGAATATTTAAAATTTTATAATAAACATCAATATTTGAAAAATATTTAAATTTAAAAATTGAATATAGATTTTGAGCAGATTTTGACCCTTCTATAGTAATACCAAAATCACTTTTTTTGAATACTTCTTTAAATAGAGTTATACCTGCAATTCCCTTATAATTTGATTTGATTTTCCAAGAAATTGGAATTACACCTTTAACTTCAGTTTTATTTTGAATATAAATAGATGTAAGATATCCAATTACTCCAATAATTTCATCTTGGCCTTTAAGAGCTACAAAAGCATTATAAATTGTTGAGTCATCAGGATCCGTAAACAACCATTTTAACTCCTCTACACTTTTTCTTCCATCATAAATTGCTGATACAGCCTCAAAATCTCTTTCTTCAATTCTTCTAATTATTTCTGCCATCAGATAAGGTTTGCTAAGAAAAATAAAAAATCACTTCCAATAATAAGTTTACCTTTTTTTGATAAATGACCTCCGTCATTCGTATATGCTGGTATCATTGTAAAAATCTTTTTACCATCAACTTCTGAATATTCTCTACTTCCATCAGAATAAGTAGATTCAGCTTTAGCAAGATCAAAAACAGCCTTACCTTTGTATTCCTTTAACAAAAGTTCATTAAATTCTTGTCTTGCAATATTATCTTTAATACCAATATCTTTACCTAAAAGTTTCTTTATAATACCTTTTGGTCCCTTTTGTAAAGATCTAATTGGGCAGGTAAAATGAATAATTTTAACTTTTGGATATTTTATGGTTATTTCATCCATCTTTTTTTTATAATAATTAAAAATTTCCAGAGCATCAGAACCGTCTTCAAAATCAACATAACAAAATTTAAAACCTGCCATATCAACCTTATCGCCTAATCCTTCTTCCATTGCTTTACAAAAAGCATCAATTTTAGATTTTGGATCTCTATTGGAACCATTGTTATTATGTGCAAAAACAGGAGATATAAATAAGTTTAAGTCTTTTCCTTTTTTGATATTTAGTTTGATATTTGAACTCTCTTTTAAGATGGTTTCAATTCCATCAATCATATTATAGCCAACAGATTGATGCCCGAAAAAGATCTTTTTGTTAGCCAACAGATCCCATTCTTTTTGAGGTACATCTTTTATAGTTTCCATAATGTTTATAATTTTTGTTAAATTATTTGTCTTCTTTTCACATGATGTAAGAACAAATAGTAAGATAAGAAAGGAAATAATATTTTTGATTGCCATAATTCTAATTGAAATTGATAACTACAAATATAATTATATTTTTAGAAAGGGATAATGTATTTATAAGTTTGTAGATTTCTTATTTCACTATTATGATGAACAAAAATTTGATTTATATTGAATATCAATCATTTACTATTATCTACAAGATAGATTCAGCTAATTTTTCACATTAAATCTAATTATTTTAATAAAAATTTTGTATATTTACAGCGTTAAGAAAAAGAAATAATAAATGTCAATTATATGCTCCCCTCATATAAATAGTTGGTATGCTAAAGAAAACTTAGTTGTTTTTAAAAATAACTTTTTATTTTTTAGGATACTTTTTTTTGTTTTTATAGGGTTTAGTTTATTAATTGATTTATAAATTGCTTGCTATGAAAATAAAATTACCCAAACAAAACATTTTAGATCAATACCAAAATGTTTTTCGAAAGAACCTCCTAAATTCTACGAGTGGGGGAAATCATATCAACTTAAAGGAAAAATTCACAACAAAAGAGAGAACCAAAATTGTTATTGAAGGACAAAGTGGAAGTATTACTATTGGTGAGTTGTGTATAAGAGAAAAAATTACTCCATCGATGTTTTATCAATGGAGCCAAGAATTTTTAAAAATCAACAATTCTAAATCTATCAACAATTCTCTACAGAGAACGAAACTCTCTGAGGATGACAAGTTTAAAATTGTTATTGAAGGGAAAAGTGGTGCGACAAGTGTAGCTGAAATTTGTAATAGAGAAAATATTACTCAAGATAAATTTCTCAAATGGAGTCAGGATTTTGTAGAATTAAGAAACAGAAATCTTCAAGATCTTAGAGAAAATAATTCTGAATATAATAAGTATAAACTTTTATTTAAAAAGATATCAAATATTGATATATTTAGATATTTAGATAATTATGTTGATTTTTCTGATAAAAACTTGTTGATCATACAAGATGCTAATAGTATCAAATTAGATAAGATTAATAATACTAAGAGTATAATAAGTTTACAAAAAGTAAATGATGTAAGGTATATTAATAAATATTTAGAAAAAATTAATTCTAAATTACCAAAAGATGGAATTTTTGTCGGGTGTTTAGAGACTTTTACTGCCAGAAAAAATCGAAAGAACATTAATAATATACCCGTGATTAGGGATTTTTATTTTTTAGTAGAATTTTTATTTAAAAGAATTCTGCCAAAATTATCATTTACAAAAAAATACTATTTTGATATTACTAAAGGTAATGACAGATTATTGTCAAAAGCCGAAGGTTTAGGCAGATTGGTAAGCAGTGGTTTTAAAATAATGGATTATAAAACTTATGATGGATTAATTTATTTTATAGTAAAAAAGGAAAATGAACCTGAATTTGATTTAAATCCAAGTTATGGGCCAGTTTATAGAATGCCCAGATTAGGCAAAAATGGCAAAATAATTAAGGTTTATAAATTCAGAACCATGCATCCGTACAGTGAATACCTGCAAGACTATGTATTGAAAGTAAATGGATATGCTGAAACTGGTAAACCAGCAGAAGATTTTAGAATACCAACATGGGGTAAATTTATGCGAAAGTTTTGGTTTGATGAAATACCTCAGTTAATTAATGTATTAAAAGGAGATATGAAATTAGTAGGTATTCGCCCTGTTTCTCAAAGATATTTTCAAGATATTCCTAAAGAGATGCAAAAACTTCGTTTAACTCAAAAACCAGGCTGTATTCCACCTTATGTTGCATTAAATCGTAATGGTAATGTAATGAGTGTATTGCAATCTGAAAAAGATTATTTGGAAGAAAAAATCAAAAACCCTTATACAACAGATACTAAATATTTTTTTAAGGCAATTTTTAATATAATTTTTAAACATAAGCGTAGCGCATAAGCCAATAATTGTTGATATTTCAATAAATTTAAGTATACGATTAGTGGAACGATTTGTTGGTTGTGAGATTTGTTGAAAAAAGGTGAAATGTGATAATGCTGAAATAAATATATTATTT
>DAOUPQ010000047.1 GCA_030626085.1 Flavobacteriia bacterium | reverse complement strand
CTTGGGTAATAAAGCCTTTTTGGAGTCCGATAGTAGTTGCATTAAAAACAAAACGTTGGTGGATTTTTATTACTCAAATTTTAATGGGAGCAGCATTTGCCATTACAGCTTATTTTATCCAAAGTGATAGTTTTATTGCTTTAACTTTAGCAGGTCTTGCTTTGGTGGCATTTAATTCCGCTACACATGATATTGCTGCAGATGGTATTTATATGGATGCTTTAGAAGAGGATGATCAATCTTTTTATGTAGGAATTAGATCTTCTTTTTATCGAGTAGCGATGATTGCAGGGCAAGGTGGGTTGGTCTGGTTTTCAGGATATTTATACAAAAATAATGGCGGAGATTATTTTTCTGCATGGACTACTGTACTTTCAGGTGTTGCAGTATATCTGGTTTTAGCAGGAATCTATCATATATGGAGTTTGCCAAAGATCGAAACTGCTGAGGCCAACGTTTCATTAAAGTCGGTTTTTGGTGATTTTTATAAGACTTTTATTACTTTTTTTAAGATAGAAAATATAGGTATTCATCTTTCTGTTTTACTATTATTCCGCCTTGGAGAGGCGCAATTGGTGAAATTAGCCCAGCCTTTTATGTTTGATGATTTAGCAAATGGAGGTTTGGCATTAACCAACGAAAAAGTAGGTATTTTTTACGGTACAATTGGTGTTGTTTTACTTACTGTAGGCGGAATACTAGGAGGAATCATTGTATCAAGAGACGGGTTAAAAAAATGGTTTTTCCCTATGATTTTAGCAATTAATATTCCTAATAGCATGTATTTCTTATTAGCATATTTTACACCGCAATCTGATTTTATGATTGGAGGAGCAATTGCATTAGAACAATTTGGTTATGGATTTGGTTTTACAGCCTATATGATGTACATGATTTATATTGCCAGAGACAGTGGTAAATACAAAACAGCTCACTTTGCATTTACAACCGGATTTATGGCATTGGGGATGATGTTGCCTGGTATGTGGAGTGGTTGGTTACAAGAATCGCTTGGGTATACCAACTTTTTTCTATGGGTGTTAGTTTGCATGATTCCAATGATAATACTTTATAAGTTTGTGAAAATTGACCCAAGTTTTGGAAAGAAAACCGAATAGGTCAAATGGGGTAATTATTGAATTTATATCACTAAGTGATCCTAATCATATAAAAAGTATTTTTTTGCCTTTTCCTGAAATGATTTGATGTCCTTAAACCATATATCTTCAATATCTTCAACCAACCATCGTTGTGTAAATATTTTACGTATTTTATCACTTCCACATACCTTGTCAAACATACTTAATCTTGATTTCTCACACATTTCAAAAACATTATAATCAGGCCATAGCTTATACGACTCTTGCAAAATGTAGAATTGAATTAATGAAATTGAGGCTTTTTGAAAATCAGAAAAATGTACTTGTACACCGTGAATCATCTTTCCTTTTGATGTGCTATAATAAGGTTTGAAATGTATCGGACGAAATATAATACCTGGTAATTTAAGGGCATTCAAATTTACAGCAAGTTTATCGGCATCAATCCATTCTGCTGCAAATAGTTCAAATGGTAATGTATAACCAACACCAATATTATAAACATATAGTTCGCCAAGAATACCTGACACAGGATAAAATTTGGCGGAATCTGGATGCGGGATATGTGGTGATGAGGCTACCCAAGGTAATCCGGTTTCTTTAAAAGTCATTGAACGTTTCCAGTTTTCCAATGGTACAACTTCCAAATCACATTTTATACCATTTTTCAATAGTTTTTCATTATTAAGAAAAAGGGCTAATTCTCCCACTGTTAAACCGTGGATATAAGGTATTGGGAATTGGCTGACAAATGAAATAAATTCAGGCTCCGTAATCATACCTTCCATTTTTTCTCCACCTAGTGGATTTGGTCTGTCGAGTACAATAAATTTAATATTATTTTCTGCCGCCGCTTCCATTGCAAGTCCTAGAGTACTTGTATAGGTATATGAGCGTGAACCAATATCCTGAATATCATAAACCAAAACATCAATATCTTTAAGCATTTTTTTGCTTGGTTTTTTATTCTTTCCATATAAACTATATACTGGTAAGCCAGTTTTTAAATCCTTAAAGAATTCAACAAAATCACCTGCTGAATAATCACCTCTAACACCGTGCTCAGGACCGTAAAGTGCTTTAAGTTCAATGTCAGGTGCATTAAAAAGGATGTCAACTGTTGATACTAGTTGTTTATTAACCCCGGTTGGATTAGTTATAAGTCCTACGCGTTTACTCCTTAATATTTCAAAGTTATTTTCCTTCAATACTTCAAGTCCGGTTTTTACAATTTGAGCTTCAATTTTGTATAAGTTAAAGACTAAAAGCACAATTAATAAGATTTTTTTCATGATATTTGAATTCTGAACTTATGAAGCAAATATACTACCCTTCTAATATTTTAAAGATAAAAAAATCAATAATAATGAATGCTAAAATAAATGCATTTCTACTTTATGTAGGACCCAGTCAGAATGAGTTCATTAAAGAACTTGAAACAAGTGAAATGGTAAAGAGTATCTTTCTTGTTACCAAAGAAGATATTGTATTGCCCACTTCAAAATGTAAAAAATTAGAATTGGGAAGTATGGTTTCGTCATCTGCAGTAAAAGCTATTGCTGAAATATCTGATACAGAATACTCAATTATTATTACAAAAGAAGTAAATATCAGTTTCGGATATTTCGCAATCGAAAGATTTGAATACATAGCATCTAGTACTAACGCAGGAATTGTTTATTCAAATTATTCCGACAATATCAAAGGAAAACTAACTAAGCATCCGGTGATTGAATATCAAGTAGGATCACTGAGAGATGATTTTAATTTTGGCCCAATGTTATTTGTAAAGGCTGAGGCTCTTAAAGAAGCTGCTGCTAATTTTACTGAAGAATATGAGCATGCAGGGATTTACAGCATGAGATTATCAATCTCTAAAAATTGGGGGATTGAGCATATTGCTGAGTTTCTTTATTCTCAAACGGAGGTTGATACTCGTAAATCAGGTAAGAAGATTTTCGATTATGTTGATCCGGCAAACCGCGGAGTACAAATTGAGATGGAAAAAGCAGTTACTAAATATTTAAAAGAAGTTGGCGCATACCTAAAACCTGAGTTTACTGAGGTTAAATTTGAAGATGGAGATTATCCTGTAGAAGCGTCTGTTATTATTCCTGTACGCGATCGGGCAAGAACTATAGAAGATGCTGTACGTTCGGTTATGATACAAAAAACAGATTTTAATTTTAATCTTATTGTTGTTGATAATCACTCTACAGATGGCACTACCGATATCTTGAAAAAATTAGCCAAAGAATTCAATAATATTGTTCACATAATTCCTGAAAGAACTGATCTAGGTATTGGTGGATGTTGGAATTTAGGTGTTCATAATAATAACTGTGGTAAATTTGCAGTACAGTTAGACTCTGATGATGTTTATACTTCTGACGGGAAAACTCTTGAAAAAATGATTGGAGCATTCTATAAAGAAAATGCTGCAATGGTAGTTGGATCTTATACAATTACAGATGCTGATCTAAACGAAATTCCCCCCGGTTTAATAGATCATAAAGAATGGACTCCGGAAAACGGACGTAATAATGCATTACGCATTAACGGACTTGGAGCACCACGTGCATTTTACACTCCAATGTTGCGTGATGTAAAAATTCCTAATGTAAACTACGGTGAAGATTATGGTTTAGGTCTTTCAATTTCTCGTACACATCAAATTGGCCGTGTTTACGATTCGGTTTATTTAGTACGCCGTTGGGAGGAAAACTCTGATGCATCACTGAGTATTGAACAAACTAATGCTCATAATATTTATAAGGACAGATTGCGTTCATACGAGTTTAAAGCCCGTAAAGAATTGGTTAAAAAACAAGGATAAATCCATGTCATATCAAAACAAGGCAAAAAAATTATACAAAGAACAGTTGAGAGATTGGCCCATGTTTGCAGAGAACCGCGAGGGGCTAAACAATGCAAAATTAAAAACCTTAAATTTTGATGGTTTTGATATCAACATTCAATACAACCCAAAACGTATCATTTCATCAGCTGCAAAACTAGATAAGAAATCTATTCAGGAAAGAAAATGCTTCCTTTGTAAAGCAAACCGTCCTGATATTCAAACTGAGGTACTGTGGGGTGATAATTATGAGATTTTAGTTAATCCTTTTCCTATATTCAAGGAACATTTCACAATCTCAAATGTAACTCATATAGATCAACAAATAGAAACTGAATTTATTAATATTATTTCATTGAGTGAAGATCTTCCTGAAACTGTAATATTCTACAATGCACCAAAATGTGGCGCTTCAGCACCTGATCACCTACATTTTCAAGCCGGTAATTTAGGTTTTTTACCTATTGAAAAAGAATGGAAAATTGTTAAAACCAAATACGGTAAAAAAGTAGAAGGATATGGTGAAATAGAAGTAACAGCAGTTGACGATACTTTGCGCCGTTATATTGTATTGGAAGGTGAAAATAAAAAGGCTTTAAATGAAGTTTTTCAGAAGATCCATCAGTATGGTAAAGAATTAGAAAAAGGTGAAGCACCAATGCTCAACCTACTTTCTTACTTTGTAGAAGGTAAACATCGAGTGTTTATTTTTATAAGAAGTTTGCACCGCCCATGGCAATTTTTTGCTGAAGGAAATGATAATATTTTATTTAGTCCAGCATCTGTTGATATGGGAGGAACATTAATATTTCCGTTAGAAAAAGATTTTGAAAAAATCACAAAAAAAGATATTACAGATATTTTCCAACAGATTACAGTTTCAAAAGAGAACTTTGATAAGTTACTGGTGATTTTAGGGAAATAATGTTTTAGTTACGTCATTCCGGCTGGAGTGAAATGAAATGGAGAAATCTTTTTATTGAAAAGACACCTCCATCCTGTCTGCTGACAGGCAAGTTCTCTATTAAAAAAATATTTTAAAAAGATGAAAACTCCAAAAGTAGAAGTAGGAATACTGTTAAGTGATAACATCAAAGTTGTATTTGACGGAAACTATTTGTTTAATAAAAATGGTCAGGCTTTGTCTGAGAAATGTACCATAAGTTCTGAGGAAGGTAAAATAATAGTTAGTACAAAAAAGTCAAGATTTGAATTTCCTGATGGTTTAATTTTATCTCCTTCAGATTTTGAAAATAGTGCATGTACTGTAATTGATGTTGTAATCGGAATAGGATTTCATTGGGAACAAAAAGAGATTCAAAAATTTCAAGGTGATATTAAGTTTAAAATAATTGATGGTAAAGTTCAATTGATTAATATTCTTCCAATCGAGAACTATTTATACAGTGTTATTTCTTCGGAAATGCGAGGTGATAGCTCTTTGGAATTATTAAAATCACATGCTATTATTTCTCGTAGCTGGCTATTAGCACAGATCGAAAAACAGAATGAATTGAGTGATACTGAAGGTGATTATTCATTAATTCACGAAACAAAAGATGAATATATACGTTGGTATGACAGGGAAGATCACCACGATTTCCATGTTTGTGCCGATGATCACTGCCAAAGATACCAGGGAACAACCAGGGCTCATAATCCAAATGTAATTAAAGCAATTAAAGAAACAGAAGGTGTGGTTTTAATGAGTGAAGACAAAATTGCAGATGCAAGATTTTCTAAGAGTTGTGGTGGTGTCACCGAAAAATTTGAGAATTGCTGGGAGCCAATTAATCATTCTTATTTACAAGCTTTTCCTGATTTAGACAAAATACCTGAAGGTTTCAATTTAGATTTTAGTGATGAAACAAATGCTGAAAAGTTTATTAATGGTAATCCTGAAGCATTTTGTAATACTAATGATGACAAGGTTTTAAGTCAGGTCTTAAATGATTATGACCATTCGGCAAAAGATTTTTATCGTTGGACTGTAGCATATACTCAAAAAGAAATTGCTAAATTGATAAATACAAAATCAGCTTTTGATTTTGGAGATATCATTGACTTGATTCCAGTCGAGCGTGGGGATTCCTCAAGATTAATAAAATTGAAAATTGTAGGTTCTAAATTAACCAAAATAATAGGTAAAGAGCTTGAAATTCGCAGAATACTTAGTGATTCTCATCTTTACAGCGCTGCTTTTACAATCGAAAAACAAGAAGAGAATGATGGAGTACCTCAGAAGTTTATATTGCGTGGAGCTGGTTGGGGGCATGGTGTAGGTTTATGCCAAATAGGAGCTGCGGTAATGGGTGAAAAAGGTTATAATTACAATGAAATTTTAATGCATTATTTTAGAGGTGCTGATATTAAAAAACTATACTAACCCACTTTATTTACAAAAAATCTAGAAATCTGCTTTTACTCTTTCAATCATTTTACTTTCAAATAATTTTGGAAAGAAAAAAGAAATAACTCGGGAGATCTTGGATATCTTTGAAATATAAATAATATTTTTCTTTTTTTCTACACCTTTCATGATCTGGGATACCACATAGTTTGGTGTCATTACTTTCCCGGGAGTACCTTTTTTTTCTCCGAAAGGTAAACCCTGCTCATTAAAAGTACGATCTTCAATATTGGTCTTTACAAAAGACGGACAAGCCAATAATACATTTATTCCATCGCTTCTAAGCTCAGCTTGAAGCGAATTCATAAAACCGTGCAAAGCATGTTTACTCGCCGAATAAGCTGTTCTTCCGTAAAGCGGTGAAAAACCGGCTACGCTTGATAAGGCTATAATTTGGCCCTTTGATCTTTTAAGGTGTGGAAGCGCATATTTTGTACAATATACTGTACCATAAAAATTCACATTCATTACTTTTTTGAAGATACTTAAATCGGTTTTTTCAAATAAACTGATCTGACTAATACCCGCATTATTAACCAATATATCAATAGAATTGAACTTATTCACAATGCTTTTAAAAGCATTTTTAACTTTTTCTTCATCTGTAATATCAATTTCAACCAACAAATAGTTCTCTTTTAATATATGAAGATCATCAACTAGACATTGCATTCCGTCTAAAGATAAATCAAGCAAAGCAATTTTACAATCCCGTTTATTGAAATATCTTACAAATTCTGCTCCTATACCACTACCTGCGCCAGTGATCACAACAATTTTTTGGTGTTCTTTTACGTTATACATATGAAGTGTAAGTGTAATTCGGTTCGGTGGTTCTTTTTTCTCCCCCTTTTTAATTAACTGCCGGCCGGATTATTTTTTAAATAATATTCGAAAACTTCTTTGCTAGAATACCTTGGTGTATATCTAAAATCAGATTTTAATTTTTCGTTTGACAATACCGGTCGGTATAATAAAAATTTTACCTGCTCCGGACCATACTGGGTTAATTTTAATCTTTTCATAAAACCTAAAATAGCTCTCATAAAATTAACCGGTATTCCTAAAAAGGGTTTTTTCAATATTCTGGCAATCTGAGGAAGCGTTAAATAACCATCCCCTGCTAAATTATAAATTCCGGATTTGTTTTCAAAGATTCCTTGATAAATAATATTAATAACATCCTCATCCCAAATAAAGACAAAAGGTGTCTTGGCATTTTTTATTCCGGTAACAATAGCTTTTTCAAAAATATCCGTTATTTGATTTGAAACTCCTTTTCCTAAAATCGTTCCGGGACGTAAAATTAGCTGCTTTGGCAGATCATTTTTTTTACGGTAACCCAAAAGCATTTCCTCAATCAATCTTTTGTGTTTAGAATAGGCAAATTCATCATTTCCTCTTATTTCATCATCTTCCTTTAACCATTCGGGATTATCTTTGTAGTAACCATAAGAAGCCCCACTTGTAGTAATAATAAATTGATCAACCTTATTTTTAATTGCACTTTCATACAGTTTTTTTGTACCAACAACATCAATTTTATACATGGTTTCTCTTGTCATCCATTTTGGAGCTTTTACAATAGAAGCTAAATGTATAATGGTATTTATTTGATACTCTTCAATTAATTGATCAGGCACTTCTGATAAAATATCACACTGAACAAAATGGAAATTATCTTTGGCATAATCATTTGATTCTTTAATATCAATTCCAACAACTGCTTCGATATACTCGGAATTATCAATAAATTTTTTGATCAATTTTTTTCCGATATAACCTTCTGCTCCGGTTACCAAAATTCTTTTCTTTTTATTCATTTTTTTATAAAATTATTCTGTTGTTACCTGTGGAATTTTTCTCCTAGACCAATAGGTGCCTAGGGTCAATCCCGCAATGATATGCCAAATACCCCACCAGGCAGTGATCAAAGCCATTCCGCCCAAGCCATTAAAAAAGTTGAAAATTAGAATTAATCCCAATGCTGAATTTTGAATTCCAACTTCCATTGTAATCGCTCTTCTGTCTCTTTCAGGTAATTTTCCAAATTTTGCTGAATAATATCCCAGTGATAGTGCCACTATATTATGTACAGCAACTATATACATGACATACTTGATATAAGTTAAAAAATTATCCAAATTTTTTGAAAAGGCTGCAATAACAAATCCTATGAAAAATATTATTGAAGCATACTTAAAAGGTACCCTTAATTTCTTAGCTATTTTCGGTTTTTTAGTTGCAAAATACATTCCTAGAATTAGGGGTATTCCCAAAATAACAAATATAGTTAAAAGCATATCCCAAAAACTTATATTTACTTTCGTTAACAACGCTGCAGTTTCAGGATTCAAACCACCCCATAAATGTAAATTTATGGGTGTCATAAATATTGCCAAAACTGTTGATATTGAAGTCATACTAACCGATAAAGCAGTATTACCTTTAGCATAATTCGTAAAGAAATTTGAGATATTTCCGCCAGGACAAGAACTTACCAAGATCATCCCTAAAGCTATCGATGGTGCAGGTTTTATCAACAACGTCAAACCAAAAGTAAATGCAGGCAATAATAAGAATTGAGCGATCAAACCAATGATTGGCCCTTTTGGATTGCGTAAAATGCGCTTAAAATCATCTAACTTTAAGTCGAGAGAAACTCCAAACATAATAATTGCCAAAATTACATTTAGCAATATTAAACTGCTTGGGTCAAAATTTAAAATTAAGTCATCTACTTGATTCATAAAATATTTCTAAAAAATTATGTCAACAATATACATAAAGTTTTACCAAAAGTTCATTTGTAAAATATTGGAAATTTTTTAAATGATATTTACTTCATTATAACATTTTATCGCTTATTATTTTCCTTTTGGTTCTTGATGCATAGCCTTAAAATTCAACAATCCCGGTGCCCACATATGTTTTACATGATCAACATCTACATGAATAACCGCACATTTATCAGCTTTAACACATCTTTCAATTGCGGGTTGTAATTCTTCGGGTGATGATACTCTTTCTCCATGTGCTCCCATACTCTCAGCAAGCTTATCAAATTGAATCTCACCAAGATCTGTATTGATCGTTTCTTCAGCAGAAAGTCCTTTTTTGATCATGGTCTTAATTGGTTTCATAGCAAACTGCTGTGTCATTTTTACCATTCCCCACTGTCTATCACAGATTACAAAAAAGATTGGTTTTAAGTCATTTCTTATGGCTGTTTCAATTTCTTGAGGATGAAATCCCATTGCACCATCTCCAATAATACAGTAAATCTGACGATCAGGAAATGCTGCTGCTGCACCTAAGGCCTGACCAACACCTGCACCTAACATTCCGAATTTAAAAGTAGAAAGTGTAGTGTTTGGTGTCGTTACTTTATGAAAGAAATTACCCCAAACAGCCGAGTTACCACCATCAAAAACAACAATAGAATCTTTTGGCAAAACTTTTCCTGCAATATTAGGAACATGGGCTGTTATCATTGGTGATTTTTTATCTTCTAATTTTTTATCCAATTTGGCTCTATCTTTTCTAGCAGCTTTTTGAAGTTCAGTCAAAAACTTTTCTCTTTCTGGGAAAGTATCAAATATCTTTGATTTTAATTCAATTAACAGTTCTTTTAAAAAGGCTTTGATATCAGCCAAAACAGGCACATCTACCGGTCGAATATTACCAATAATCTCCTCATCAATATCCACCTGAATCAACTCCTGTTTATCGGGTGTATTCCAATAAGGTGCTTTACCCCACCAATCGGTTTCACCCAAACGTGAACCTAAAACCAAAACTGCATCAGCTTCTTTTCTGGCTTTATTATTTACATCAATATGAACCATCGGAATAGCAAGATCAGAATCTTCAGCTAAAACTCCTCTAGCTGCCCAACTTGTAACTACCGGCATTTTTAATAATTCTGCTATCTCTTTCAATTCGTCAAAAGCACCTGAATGCACAACTCCACTTCCGGCATGAATAATCGGTTTTTTTGCTTGCAGTAAAATACTAGCCGCCGCTTCTATTTGAGATTTTGAAGCATTTAATCGGTAGTTCAGTCTATAAGTTTTTGGATCTTGTAATTCAGAAAATTCAACCTTAGTATTCATTATATTCTCTGGCAGATCAAAATGTACTATACCCGGACGACCGGTAAAACTTTTTCGCAAAGCTTTTTTCAACAATTCTGGCACTCTGCCTACATGTGGTGTAGTTACTGAATATTTTGAAATATTTTTAATAACACCCACTTGGTCAAAATATTGGTAAGTACCTCCTCTATCAGGGTAACCAATACCAAATCTACGAGAACTAGTAATCAACAAGACCCTATTACCTTCAGCATTTTCAACAGTGACACCCGGTAAAATATTTGCAACTCCCGGACCATTACTCGCCAAACAAACACCCAATTTTCCGGTAACACGAGCATATGCACCAGCCATGTGAGCTGCACTTGTTTCGTGACGTGGTGTAATCAATCTAATTCCGTCCTTTTTCAATCCTGTAATTAATCCATGGTATGTACCATAAATGATACCAAATACCACTTCTACTTTTTCTTTTTTTAAAAATTTTGCGATGTATTCGCCTGCTGTTATCTTCATCTTTTTATTAATTAAGACTCCCCAATAAAGTCAGTTTTATTTATAATTTGAGTTAATTTTTAATTTGATCTATTAAAGTAAGTGCTATTCGCCTGAGCTAAAGCCGTAATTTCTAATTCGTTGATACAAACATGCTCCGGTAAAGTTGTAACATAATAAATTGTTGAAGCAATATCTTTAGCTGTTAATGATCTATAACCTTTATAGGTGTTGTTAGCTTGATCCTTATTCCCTTTAAAGCGTACAATAGAAAATTCTGTTTCAGCAGCTCCGGGATTAATTTGAGTAACCTTGATTTTGTGTTCCAGGAGATCTATTCGCATGGTTTGACTCAGTGCATCAACAGCAAATTTTGTTGCACAATACACATTACCTCCTTGATAAACTACTTTTGATGCGGTTGAACCTATGTTAATTAT
>DAOUPQ010000053.1 GCA_030626085.1 Flavobacteriia bacterium | reverse complement strand
CCAATACCTGAATACTTTCTTTAGGCATTGCATTATAGATACTCGCTCTGTAACCACCAACTGAACGATGTCCTTTAACACCATTTATTCCTGCATCTTTACACATTTGATCAAATTTTTCTTTTTTGCTTTCATCAGTAAGTAAAAATGTAACATTCATATTTGAACGGTCTTCTTTTGTAGCAGCACCTGCAAATAACGGATTGCTATCAATCTCATCATATAAAAGTGCAGCTTTGTCATTATTGATCTTTTCGATAGCATCAATACCTCCCAAATCTTTTAACCATTGCAATGTTAACATTGATACGTAAACAGGAAAAACAGGAGGTGTGTTAAACATACTTTCTTTTGAAATATGAATTTGATAATCTAACATTGAAGGTATCTTACGACCGGTTTTGCCTAAAATATCATTTTTAATAACTACCAGCGTAGTACCGGCAGGTCCCATATTTTTTTGAGCTCCTGCATAAATAAGATCAAATTGTGTGAAGTCTAATTTTCTGGAAAAAATATCCGAACTCATATCACAAACCAATAAGGCATCAGTTTTAGGAAAATCTTTTATTTGTGTACCATAGATAGTATTATTACTGGTGATATGCAAATAATCTATATCATTTGGAATGGTATAATTTTTAGGAATATAGTTGTAATTTTTATCTTTTGAAGAAGCAATAACTTCAGTTTCACCAAATAATTTTGCTTCCTTAATAGCTTTTGAACTCCAAGCGCCAGTATCTAAATATGCTGTTTTGCCATTTTCCTTCATCAAATTATAAGGTACCATTAAAAATTCTAAACTCGCACCACCTTGTAAAAATAAGGCAGAATAACCTTTGTCTTTAAGATTTAGTAGTTCTAAAACTAAATTTTGTGCTTTTTCCATAACGGCAACAAAATCTGCACTACGATGGGAGATTTCAATTAATGATAAATCAATATTGTTAAAATTGATAACTGCTTTTGAAGCTTGTTCTAATACTTCTTGGGGTAAAATGCAGGGTCCTGCACTAAAATTATGTTTTTTCATGATTGAGATTTTTTAATTATACAAAATTGTGGAATTTCTTTTATATAATTGTTATAAATTCGATTAAATTTCAACTAATTTCTTATTAATTGTTAATAAGTATATAGAGGCTTATAAAATAAAGTTCTCTCAATAATAATTTCTTAGTAAATCAATAAAATAATTCTACAACATATTTATTAGAATATTTACTACTTATAGCAATTATTTTGCTTCGAATGTAATACAAGGTATAATCATTTCTTCTAAAGAAATCCCGCCGTGTTGATAGGTGTTTTTATAAAACTTTACGTAATGGTTAAAATTATTGGGATAAGCAAAAAAGTAATCTTCTTTTGCAAAAATAAAAGAGCTGCTCATACTTAGTTTGGGTAAGAAAATATCTTTTGGATTTTTTACTTCATACACTTCTTTTTTGTTATAACTCAAGCTTTTGCCAGTTTTGTAACGTAAATTTGAACTAATATTCTTATCGCCAATTACCTTAGATGGTTTTGTTGTATTTATGGTTCCATGATCAGTTGTAATGATCAATTTCATGCCCATTTGCTGTGCTTTTTGAATAATCTCCAATAGCGGCGAGTTTTTAAACCAGCTAAGAGTTAATGAGCGATAGGCTTTATCATCACTTGCCAATTCTTTGATCATTTCCATTTCGGTTCGCGAATGTGAAAGCATATCAACAAAGTTATAAACCACAACTGTAAGGTCATTTTCTTTGGTTTTGGAAAAATTTGCAGCTAATTCTTTTCCCTTATATAAATTGGTAATTTTATAATATTCGTGATTAATATTTAAATTCAAGCGTTTAATTTGTTCAGTTAAAAACTCATTTTCATAGAGGTTTTTTCCACCTTCATCAGTATCATTCCTCCAATAATTTGGATATTTTTTTTCCATATCCAAAGGCATTAATCCGGAAAAAATTGCATTTCGGGCATATTGAGTTGCTGTTGGTAGAATACTGAAAAAAGTAGTTTCATCAACAAGTTTAAAATATTCAAAAATTATGGGTTCTATAACTTTTAGCTGATCATATCTTAAGTTATCTATTACAACTAATAAAGTACCATTTTTTTTGTCAATTTGAGGCGCTATGATCTCTTTGAAAAGTGTATGCGACATGATAGGTTTTTCATAACCGTGAAACCAACCTTCATAGTTTTTTTTGATGAATTTATAAAACTGAGAATTAGCTTCGCTTTTTTGACTTTCCAGTATTTCAGTCATTCCAATATCAGATATGGATTCTAGTTGAATTTCCCAGTGAATCAATTTTTTATATAATTCGATCCAATCCTGAAAAGTATTGACCATTGCCATATCCATAGAAATTTTACGAAATTCCTGTTGGTAGTTTGAAGTAGTTTTTTGAGAAACCAGGCGCGTTGTATCTAAATTCTTTTTTAGACTTAATAAAATTTGGTTAGGATTTACCGGTTTTATTAAATAATCAGCAATTTTTGATCCAATTGCCTCTTCCATAATATATTCTTCTTCACTTTTAGTGATCATGATCACTGGTAAATTTGGTAGTAATACTTTAATTTCAGTCAAAGTTTCTAATCCGGATAAACCAGGCATATTCTCATCCAAAAGTACTACATCAAAACTTTCTTCACTAACCATTTGTAAAGCATCAGCTCCATTTGTACAAGGGGTAACCTCATAATCTTTCTTTTCTAAAAATAAAATATGTGGTTTTAAATTCTGAATTTCATCATCAACCCAAAGTATTTTTGCTAAACTCATTATAGTTTATGTAAATTTATTTAAATTAGACCTCTAAATTTTTGTTTGTAAAAATAATTCTTTAAAAGAAGAATTAAGATTCGGAAAATTACAAAAAACAATTAATAAATTTGAAAAAAATAGAAATTTTTAATGACCCAATTTACGGTTTTGTTTACATACAAAACCCGCTGATTTACAAAATTATTGAACATCCTTATTTTCAGCGCTTAAGGCGCATAACACAAATGGGTTTGTCGTATTTGGTTTATCCCGGTGCTCATCATACTAGATTTCAACATGCTATTGGATGTGTGTTTTTAATGCAAAAAGCTATTGAAACTTTGCGATTAAAAGATATTGAGATCAGTAAAGAAGAAGAAGAAGCACTTTATATTGCAATTTTATTACACGATATTGGTCACGGACCGTTTTCACATACTTTAGAAAATAGTTTTGTAACCGGTGTTGATCACGAAGATATTTCTCTTCAGTTTATGCATAAATTAAATAATGAATTTGACGGAAAATTATCTCTTGCAATTCAAATATTTAAAAATGAATATCACAAAAAGTATTTTTATCAACTTATATCCAGCCAGTTAGATGTAGATAGGTTGGATTATTTAAAGCGAGATAGTTTTTATACCGGAGTAACTGAAGGAAGTATCAATGCCGAGCGATTGATTACGATGTTAAATGTTAAAAATGATGCTCTGGTAATTGAGGAAAAAGGTATTTATTCAGTTGAAAAATTTATTGTAGCCAGAAGGTTGATGTATTGGATGGTATATTTACATAAAACAAGTTTAGCCGCTGAATATGTATTGGTCAAAACGATACAACATGCAAAAGAATTGATAGAAAAAGGAGTAGATCTACCGATGAATGTAGCGCTACAATATTTTCTTTCAAATAAAATTACACAACAAAATTTTAGCAATGAAGCGCTAATTAATTTTTCAAATTTAGATGATTATGATATTTTATCAGCATTAAAATCATGGTCACATCATAGTGATTATATTTTATCGAGTTTGAGCAGATCGATAATTAATAGAAAATTACCTAAAATTGAAATGCAAAACCAAGAGTTTTCGAATTTATATTTTGAAGAAAAACTAAATAAAACAGCTCAAATATTGCCCATTAATAAATATAGTTTGCAATACTTTGTTTTTAAGGGGAATGTTAAAAATAAAGCCTACAAACGCAACGAAAAAGGTATTCAAATGTTGATGAAAAATGGTGATAAAGTTGATATCGTTTTGGCTTCTGATGAGATGAATTTACAATCGTTTACAAATTCAGTTACAAAATATTTTCTTTGTTATCCTAAATAACAAATTAATAAACTTATAAATTTTACTATTTTTGCAGCAATGAAATTTACAGCCATACAAATCTCGCAGATATTAAATGGGGAAATTATTGGAAACCCTGAAGAAGTAGTTTCTAATCTCTCAAAAATTGAAGAAGGTGAAAAGGGCTCGTTAACTTTTTTAGCGAATCCAAAGTACGAACCTTTTGTTTACACAACTAAAGCTTCTATTATTATTGTTAATAATAGCTTTATTCCTGAAAAGAAGGTTTCGGTAACGCTTATTAAAGTGGAGGATTCTTATAAAGCTTTTTCAAAACTATTAGAATATTACAACCAAATAAAATTAAATAAGAATGGGATAGAAGAACCAAGTTTTATTCATGCAACTGCAACTTTAGGCAGTCATTTATATATAGGAGCTTTTACTTACATCGGTGAAAATGTAGAATTAGGTGATAATGTTAAGATCTATCCAAATGTGTTTATTGGTGATAATGTAAAAATTGGTGATGATACCATCGTATTTGCCGGCACTAAAATATATTCAGAATCACAAATTGGGAAGAAATGTGTTGTTCATAGTGGTGTAATTATTGGTAGCGATGGTTTTGGTTATACACCGGATGAAAACGGAAAGTATCATAAAGTACCTCAGATAGGAAATGTAATTATTGAAGATTTTGTAGATATTGGTTCTGCAACAACTATTGATAGAGCTACTTTGGGATCAACCTATATTAGAAACGGAGCTAAATTAGACAATCAAATTCAAATAGCTCATAATGTTGATATTGGTGAGAATACCGTAATTGCGGCTCAAACAGGTGTGGCAGGTTCAACCAAGATTGGTAAAAATTGCCAAATAGGGGGTCAAGTTGGAATAGTTGGACATCTCACTATTGGTGATAGAGTCAAAATTCAGGCTCAATCCGGAATAGGAAGAAATTTAAAGGATGATGCGGTTGTTCAGGGTAGTCCTGCGTTGCCCTATGCCGATTATAACAAATCGTATGTACATTTTAAAAATTTATCAAAAATAACTGGAAGAATAGATAAAATAGAAAAAACTATAATACTTAATAAAGAAAAAGAAAATGAGTGATAAGCAAAAAACTATTCAAAAAGAAATTTCTTTAAAAGGTGTTGGTTTACATACAGGTATAGAAGTTGAAATGGTTTTTAAACCTGCACCTGAAAATAGTGGGATTGTATTTATAAGAACTGATTTGGAGGGGCATCCCGCCATAGAAGCATTAGCTATATATGTTAATAGTACTAAAAGAGGTACAAATCTTGAAAAAAATGGTGTTATTATTAATACTTCTGAGCATGTTATAGCTGCTATTGTTGGCTTAGATATAGATAATATATGTATTGAACTTAGTGCTGCTGAACCACCAATAATGGATGGATCATCCAAGTATTTTATTGAAGCACTAGAAAAAGCAGGTACTGTTGAACAAGAAGCTGACAGGGAATATTTTATTGTAGAAGAAATTATTTCTCTAAAAGATAAAGAAACCGGAAGTGAAATAATGATTATGCCTTCAAAAAAGTATGAAATAACTGCTATGGTTGATTTCGGAACAAAGATTTTAGGCACTCAAAATGCGACTCTGAAAAATATATCCGACTTTAAAAAAGAAATTGCAAACGCAAGAACATTTAGTTTTTTACACGAAATTGAAATGTTGCTGGATGCTGATCTTATTAAAGGAGGAGATTTGAATAATGCTATTGTATATGTTGATAAACCGATATCAGCTGATACGATGAAAAAATTGAGCAAAGCATTTAAAAAAAACAATGTAAAAGTTAAACCGAACGGTATTTTAGATAATTTAACCCTACATTGGCCAAATGAAGCTGCACGACATAAATTGTTAGATGTAATTGGTGATTTAGCTTTGGTTGGTACGCGATTGCAAGGAAAAGTTATAGTTAATAAGCCAGGACATAAGATCAATACTAATTTTGCTAAAAAATTACACAAGATCGTTAAGATAGAAAAGAGAAACAAAGTACCAAAATATGATTTGAATAAACCTCCATTAATGGATATTCAAAAAATAATGAGTATTTTACCCCATCGTCCTCCATTTTTGATGATAGATAGAATTTTAGAATTATCAGATAAACATGTAGTTGGCATGAAGAATGTAACTATGAATGAACCTTTTTTTGTTGGTCATTTTCCTGATGCACCGGTAATGCCTGGAGTTTTACAAGTGGAAGCAATGGCTCAATGTGGTGGAATTTTAGTTTTGAGTACAGTTCCTGATCCTGAAAACTATTTGACATATTTTATGAAAATGAATAATGTTAAATTTAAACAAAAAGTATTGCCTGGAGACACCTTAATATTCAAGGCAGAATTAATGGGTTCAATACGTCGAGGTATTTGTCATATGCAGGCTTATGGTTATGCAAATAATAAATTGGTTGTGGAAGCTGAGTTGATGGCACAAATAGTTAGAAACCCCGATAAATAATAATTTAAAAGTATATATATGAATCAACCATTAGCATACGTACACCCAGGTGCAAAAATAGCAACTAATGTAGTAATTGAACCGTTTACAACCATTCATAATAATGTTATTATTGGTGAAGGTACCTGGATAGGTTCTAATGTTACTATCATGGAAGGTGCAAGAATAGGCAAGAACTGTAAAATATTCCCGGGTGCTGTAATATCGGCAATACCTCAAGATCTAAAATATGAAGGAGAAGATTCATTAGTAATTATTGGTGATAATACTACGGTAAGAGAATGTGCTACTATAAACAGAGGTACCAAGGCTTATGGTAAAACAGAGATCGGAAATAATTGTCTGATTATGGCGACTGCTCATATTGCTCACGATTGTATCATTAAAGATCACGTTATTATTGTTAATGCTGTAACGTTGGCAGGTCATGTTGAGATAGGAGAATATGCAATAATTGGTGGTTTAACAGGAGTACATCAATTTATTCATATAGGAAAACATGCTATGATCTCAGGAGGCTCATTGGTACGAAAAGATGTACCTCCTTTTGTAAAAGCAGCCAAAGAACCTTTATCTTATATAGGTATTAATTCAATAGGATTGAGACGAAGAGGCTATGATTCAAATAAAATAAATGAAATTCAGAATATTTATAGAATTTTGTTTCAAAAAAACAATAATACCACTCAGGCACTTCGAATATTAGAGGCTGAAATTGATGCTACTCCTGAAAGAGACGAATTAATTACCTTTATTAAAGAATCACAGCGTGGAATTATGAAAGGATATTCCAGTAATTTTTAAATTTAAAAAAGAATATGGCAAGTACATCAGATATTAAAAAAGGACTTTGTATTATTTATAATAATGATACGTTTAAAGTTATTGAATTTCAGCACGTAAAACCTGGTAAAGGACCGGCATTTGTTCGTACCAAACTTAAAAGTTTAACTTCAGGAAAGGTAATTGATAATACATTTTCTTCTGGTCATAAAATTGAAGAAGTTAGGGTTGAAACTCGAAAATATCAATATTTATATCCTGAAGGTGATACATTTCACTTTATGAATACAAGTGATTATAATCAAATAACTTTACAAAAAGAAGCATTAGACGCACCAGATCTTTTAAAAGAGGGAGAAGTTGTGACAATAATTATTAGAGCTGATGATGAATTACCTTTAGCAGTTGATATGCCTTTAAGTGTTATTTTAGAGGTTACACAAACTGATCCGGGAGTTAAAGGTAATACAGCGACAAATGCAACCAAACCAGCAACTGTTGAAACCGGTGCTATGGTAAAAGTTCCTTTATTTATCAATGAAGGTGATAAGATTAAAATTGATACAGAAAAAGGATCCTACCTCGAAAGAGTAAAAAACTAATATTTAAGGTGTGTTTGTTCAATTTAAAATTAATTCTATCCAATTCAAACAAAAAGATTTCTAATGAAATTTCCAAGAACTTATACTTTAAAAGAAATAGCACAATTAACAGATACTGAATATATTGGAGATGATACTTTTCCTGTAAAAGGTATTAATGAAATTCATGTTGTTGAAATCGGAGACATGGTTTTTGTTGATCATCCAAAATATTATGACAAAGCTTTAAATTCGGCTGCTACGGTAATTATGATCAATAAAAAAGTTGATTGTCCCGAAGGAAAAGCTTTATTAATATCTGATGATCCATTCAGAGATTTTAATAAATTATCAACTTATTTTAAACCATTTCAACCTGCTTCGAACAGTATTTCAGATTCAGCAAAAATTGGTAAAAACACAATTATTCAACCCAATGTTTTTATTGGTAATCATGTAGAAATTGGTGAGAATTGTTTGATACATCCCAATGTTACGATCTATGATAATTGTATGATTGGTAATCATGTAACTATACATTCAGGTACAGTTTTAGGATCGGATGCATTTTATTATAAAAATCGACCTGAAGGTTTTGATAAACTAATTTCTTGTGGCAGGGTAGTTATTGAAGATCATGTTGATATTGGTTCGGCATGTACAATTGATAAAGGTGTAACGAGTGATACTACAATTGGCGAAGGTTCAAAAATTGATAATCAAGTACAAATTGCCCATGATACTGTTATTGGAAAAAAATGTTTAATTGCATCACAAGTAGCTATTGCAGGTTGTACAATTATTGAAGATGAAGTAACTTTATGGGGTCAAGTAGGTATTGTTAGCGGTATAACCATAGGAAAAAAAGCAATTGTATTGGCTAAAGCTGGAGTATCTAAATCTTTAGAAGGTAACAAGGTTTATTATGGAACTCCGGCAGGAGAGGCTAGAGAAAAATATAGAGAAATAGCCAATATTAGGGCACTCCCAAAAATTATTGAAAAATTATACAAATAACTTTATTTAACCATTTCATTAATTTACTTTTGTATTGTAAAAATTAATAGAAATAAATAATTAAATATTATTATAATGAGCGTATTAGTAAATAAAGATTCAAAAATTATAGTACAAGGATTTACTGGAAGTGAAGGTACTTTTCACGCTTCGCAAATGATTGACTATGGCACCAATGTAGTTGGCGGTGTTACTCCTGGAAAAGGAGGTCAAACTCATTTAGATAAACCTGTTTTTAATACTGTTGCTGATTCTGTTAAAGAAGTTGGCGCAGATACTTCAATTATTTTTGTACCACCTGCGTTTGCTGCCGATGCCATAATGGAATCTGCCGATGCTGGTATTAAAGTGATTATTTGTATTACAGAAGGTATTCCAACGGCTGATATGGTAAAAGTAAAATCATATATTGATCAAAGAGATTGTCGTTTGGTTGGGCCTAATTGTCCGGGTGTAATTACTTCTGATGAGGCTAAAGTTGGTATCATGCCTGGTTTTGTATTCAAAAAAGGTAGAGTAGGTGTTGTTTCAAAATCAGGAACATTAACTTATGAAGCAGCGGATCAAGTTGTTAAACAAGGTTTAGGTATTTCTACTGCCATAGGAATTGGTGGTGACCCAATTATTGGAACAACAACTAAAGATGCTGTTGAAATGTTTATGAATGACGACGAAACGGATGCTATTGTTATGATAGGTGAAATTGGAGGACAGTTAGAAGCCGAGGCTGCACGTTGGATCAAAGCCGATGGTAATCGTAAACCCGTAATTGGTTTTATTGCCGGGCAAACTGCGCCTGCAGGTAGAACTATGGGACACGCTGGTGCTATTGTTGGTGGAAAAGATGATACTGCAGAAGCGAAAATGAAAATTCTAAGAGAAAATGGAATTCATGTAGTTGAATCACCTGCCGAAATTGGAAAAAAAGTTGCTGAAATTTTAAAATAATTATTAATAGATTTAAAATTCAAATAAGTTATAGAATAATTTTTAAAAATCTGCTTTTCATTTATTTTAAGAGCAGATTTTTTATTTCACATCACAATTTGATTTTTATAAATTAAAAATGAGTTTTATGAATTTACTTAAGAATAAAACAGCTTTAATAACAGGAGCATCACGTGGAATTGGAAAGGGTATTGCTAAAGAATTTGCCAAACAAGGTGCAAATGTAGCCTTTACATTTAATGCATCAGTTGAAGCAGCTAAAGCCTTAGAGAAAGAATTAGAAACTCATGGTATAAAAGCTAAGGGATACCAATCAAATGCTGCAGATTTTGATGCTGCTCAGGAATTGGTTAAAGAAGTTATAGAAGAATTTGGATCTTTAGAGATATTGATCAATAATGCCGGCATTACCAAAGACAATTTGTTAATGCGTATTTCTGAAGAAGATTTTGATAAAGTAATTGAAGTAAATCTAAAATCGGTTTTTAATCTAACCAAAGCGGTTATTCGTCCAATGATGAAACAAAGAGCCGGTTCGATTATTAATATGAGCTCGGTGGTGGGATTAAAAGGAAATCCAGGTCAGGCAAATTATGCGGCATCTAAAGCTGGAATTTTAGGTTTTACTAAATCGGTTGCATTAGAATTAGGATCTCGTAATATTCGTTGTAATGCTATAGCTCCAGGTTTTATTGAAACAGAAATGACTGCAAAACTTGATGAAAAGCAAGTTGATG
>DAOUPQ010000113.1 GCA_030626085.1 Flavobacteriia bacterium | reverse complement strand
CCAATATAGGATCCAACCGTACTGCCAATATCTATATTGCCAACCGGATTACCTAATTTTACAATGGTAAAGACATAGATAAGGGTAGGGATCAAAGCTATAATGATCAATAGTAATGCGCCAAAATATTTGCCTAATAAAATTTGCCAGGTACTAAGCGGTTTGGTTTTTAGAATTTCTATGGTTCCCAATCGAATTTCATCACTAAAACTACGCATAGTAATGGCAGGAATTAAAAACATAAAAAACCATGGTGTGATAAAAAAGAAACTGTTCAAATCAGCAAAACCGGCGTTTAATATATTAAGATCACCCTTAAAAACCCATAAAAAAAATCCGTTTATCAACAAAAAGACGAAAATGACAAGATAACCAATGGGTGATGCAAAAAATGTATTGAGTTCTTTTTTTAAAATGGCAAACATAGGTGTTTGATGTTTTTTAATTTAAACTTACCAATTTATCAACGCTCCACGCTTGTGGAATATCATTGAATAAAACTTTGGTTATTCCCCATACTTCTTTAAAAAAATCAGAATTTCTATAATTTTCCAGATCTTTTTCAGAGTTCCAGTAACTGTGTGTAAAAAAAATATTATGATGCTTTTTATCTCTGTACAATTCCAAAAAAGTACAACCTTCAAAATCTCTGATTTTATCTTTTGAATTGTGAAAATTATTCAAAAATTCTTCAATTTTAGAAGGATCAAAACTCATTTTAACAATTCTTACAAACATTTTAAAATAATAAATTTAAAGTAAAAAGATAATATTTTTTAATTTGTTATGTTTTAGTCGGAAATTCCCTCGTTCCCTCGTTCATTCGTTAATTTGCTCATTCGCTCATTCGCTCATTCGTTCCTTCACTCATTCGTTCTCTCGTTCATTTTCTCTCTTACAAGAATCTAACAGTAATATTATCGCGATATTTAAGTCCTAACAAGGTAGAAGCACCACCAACAGTTTTTAAATTACTTCGATACATGGATATTTCTAAATAATTTGCTGAATTAAAAATGGCCAAACGTTTACCGTCATCATGTCTATTTTCTTTTGGAATGGAAAAATCTACAATATCATTATATTTTTTTTGGATATTATCAAAGGTATAATTTCTGGCGATTATTTCAAATTTTCTTCCTTTGCCAATAGTATCAAAAATTTGTTTTGAAATATTGCTTACTACATTACCAAAATTATCAATATATATTATACTGCCAATAATCTGATTCTTATCACTTTTAATAAAAGGTTGAATTTCAATCAATTTTTTAATTTCATTAATTGGTTTTCCTATAATGTCTAAAGTACCACCTCGAGCCAGATGACAGGCAACTTTTACAAACACATCTAAAGCATTATATCTGTTTTCATAGGCATTTTGGATAGTTATTTCAACAATCTTTTCAGGTTGTATCTCTGAAGTTATTATTGAAATAATACCGTTATCGCTACATATAAAAAAATGATTGTCTAATTTTATGGCAATGGGTTTATTTTCGACACTTAACTCAGAGTCAACACCAATTATATGAATTGAGCCATCAGGAAAATTAATATATGAATTTTTAATAATGTATGCTGCCTCGGTTATGCTAAAAGGTGTAATTTGGTGGGAAATATCAACAACTTTTGCATCTCTTAGTTCGTTGTATATAGCACCCTTAACAGCTCCTGCAAAATAATCTTTTAAGCCAAAGTCAGTAGTTAAAGTAATTATAGACATACAATTTATTGATATTTTTTCTTCACAAACTTTTATAAAGAAATTATAGAAATAATAACTATTTTTGTTGTGCAAATCTAATTAATTTAAAAATGTATTTCCAAAAAATTTTTATTAATTTTTTTTAAACTAAATATTTACTTTTGAACGAAAGATTAATTGAATTAGAAGATATAAATCCAAAAGATTTTTTTGGAACTCATAACAGTAATATTGAATATTTCAAAAAGTACTTTCCTAAAATTAAAGTTGTTGCCAGAGGAAATAGGATAAAAATATTTGGTGAAGCCGTTTTATTGGATGAATTTGAAAAACGATTTCAAATGCTGGTAGATTATTATGCCAGGTATAATAAGGTGGATGAGCATATCATTGAACAAATAATTACTACCAATGCATCATCAAAAAACCTGAAAGGTTCTGATAAAATATTAGTCCATGGTGTACATGGTAAAATTATCAAAGCACAAAGTGTAAACCAGCAAAAAATGGTTGATGAAATACTGAAGAATGATATGTTATTTGCTGTTGGTCCTGCGGGTACCGGAAAAACTTATACTGCCGTTGCATTAGCTGTTAAAGCTTTGAAAGAAAGGAATGTAAAAAAAATAATTTTAACAAGACCTGCTGTTGAATCGGGTGAAAATTTAGGTTTTTTACCGGGTGACTTAAAAGAGAAACTAGATCCTTATATGCAACCTTTATACGATGCTTTACGCGATATGATACCTCATGAAAAACTACAATCCTTTCTTGAAAAAGGAGTTATTCAAATTGCACCATTGGCATTTATGCGGGGTAGAACTTTAGACAGTGCATTTGTAATTTTAGACGAAGCACAAAATACAACACACAATCAAATGCGGATGTTTTTAACCAGAATGGGAAAGCATGCAAAATTTATCATTACGGGTGATCCGGGACAGAATGATTTGCCAATCAGACAGGTATCAGGTTTAAATGAAGCTATTTTAGCCTTAAAAGGAATAGAAGGAATTTCGGTTGTACATTTGGATGAGAGAGATATTATCAGGCACAAACTTGTTAAAAAAATACTGGCTGCTTTTAAAGGTATTGAATCTGAATAAATTGATTTGTAATTTTTTAAGTTTATAGAGACCTTCGCATAAAGATTTATTCATTGTGCTATTTAGTGGCTATAAGAAAACACCAATCTCTTCGTTAAACTTGATTTGTTAATCCGTCATTTACAAAAGTAAACTCCTGATTACCAAATCTTCGTTTATCTCGACCTTGAAGTTTTTTATACGCCATTGAGCAAAACAGGTAGTTTTCTAAGAGACACTATTTATAATTATGTAAAGGTTTCTTACCAATTAAAAGGCTTAAATCCTAAACCCCATTCCATCCAATCGACTCTGGCACCTTTTTTGGTTTTTATACCAAACTGAAAGTACATCCATTTAGTGATTTCATATTGTACAGCGACTCTCATATAAAGAGGTTCTTTTCCTTTATTATCACCAAAGTATGCGCCACCCTGTAATCTTAAAGCAAGCTTATGAATTGAAAAATCATAACCAGCGTGAATTCCAGTTAAATATTTGTCTTTTTTATCAGGATAATACAAACTTAAACTTTCATCATAAAAAAGATCAAAACCAGTAGTTACAGCATGCATATTATCAAATTTGTATTGATAATCTAAAACTCCCGAAAAAGTATAATATCTTTTTGAAGTTCCTTTATCTTCTTCATTTTGAACTGTACCTATACCTGTATAGATGTTGATATAACTTTTGTTAAATTTAGTGTTTTTACTTTTGGGATATCTTTTAAATCTTGATTGTAATTGTTCAGGCGAATTAATTTTATTGAGTCTTCGTTGGTCTGCATTGTATAGATATCTTAAGCCCAAATTTACACCAATCATGTTAAGTCCGTAATTGGGAGTCATTATTCTGGCCATACTTAGATGTGTGAGATCAACACCATATAAAAGATCCATACTATTATTTATAAAATATTCAGCACCAATACTTAAGCTTGAATATAAAGCATATTTAGAACCAAAAGAGTCATTTAAAGGGTTATCATCTTTTTCATAAGGTTTTAAGTTAAAAATCAAACCAAAAGAAGGACTAATTTGAAAAACAGTTCTTTTGCCGGGGCGGTTAATTGGAAAATTAAGAAAACCAAATATAGCATTAGGAGTGCCTAAAACACTTGGGTTTCCAATAAATCCTATATAATAACCAACACCATAAGAAGGATAACCGTATTGATTTGACCAATGCTCTTTAGAACTAGGTTGCCATCCATATCGAGCTTCAATGGCTCCGTACCCGGTACTCAATAAATTATTCAATAATTCTCCGGAATACATATGAAGACCGGTACGTCCTTTAAATTCGATATATCTAAACTTTCCTTTATTTTCCTCTTTATGGTCAATAGACAATGTATCATTTTGAGCTAAAATAATTTGAGGGAAAAAGAATAATAATATAAAAAAGAAATATTTAATTCTGATAAACATTAAATACTGATTTGAAAATCAAACATAAGTATATTAATTAAAATATAAAAATTAATATCATATCATATAAAACAGTTAACTATCAAAGCTAGATTCAATTAATAAGTGCAACGTTTGGGTTAAAATTAGCTAAAAAATACTTCGTTAGGAGTTTTATATCCTAATAATTTTCTTGGACTGTTGTTTAATTTACTTTTTAAAATTTCAAGTTCTTTTTAATTTCAACTATTCTAATTAATAAATATTTACTATTTTGGTAACATATATCACATAAATATTATTTACCTTTTTTTAAATTTTTATATCTAAAGGTACATAGTGTTTATAAAATTTAGAACTGTTTTAAAATTTATATTAAGTTTTAGAATAGATTATTAGATAAACAGATGAAATTAATTGAAAATAAGTTTTTAATTTTAATAGGACATTGTTCACAACATGTCTTATTTTTAATATTACTACAGTTTACCTTAAATTCTTATTGCCAGGAGATTGTTGTAGATGATAACTTAAGAATTAAATATTTTACTTTAGAGGATGGACTTTCACAAGTTTCTATCAATGATCTTTTGATGGATAAATCTGGGTTTGTATGGATTGCAACAGAAGATGGTTTAAATAGGTTTGATGGTAAGAAATTTAAGTATTTTAAGCATAGTGAGACAGACTCAATGACTATTTCCGGAAATTCAATTAATAAATTATTGGTAGATAAAACAGAGAAAATTTGGATTGGCACGGTTGGAAATGACCTAAATTATTATGATAAAAATTCGGAAATCTTTAATAGAATTAAACTTAAATATTCACAAAATGAAAATGAAATAATATCGGCAATAGTCGAGGATGAAAGTGGAACAATATGGGTAACTTCTCAGATATCAGGTTTACATCAATTGAAACCATTCAAACAAAATATGTTTACTCAAAAAAATTATTTACCAAATCAGTTTTTAACTGCATTGTATTACAGTTCAGATAATAAATTGTGGGTAGGAGATCTTGTTGGTCAGGTTTATCAAATAGATCCTTTTGATGTTCAGTTCTTACAAACAAAGCCACAGCTAAATGTTACGAGTCGGGTTAGAGCATTTTATTTAACTGATCAATACTTGTTCATTGGAAGTAATAATGGATTATATATTTATGATTTGAAAAATAAAAAATTACAACTTTATGAGCTTGATAAAAAGGGAAATCATTCAACCAAATTCGTTTCTGTTTTTAAGAAAGCAACCGAATCCAGTATTTGGATTGGAACAGGTAGTGGACTCTATTTATTTGATTGGAAAAATATGAATGTTCTTCAACGGTTTGATAATTTTGAAAAAAGTGATGGCGGCTTGAGTAACAGTACAGTATTGTCAATATTAAAAATATCAGATCATCAAACAATCGTGGGTACTGCAAAATATCTTAATTTATTAGATTTTTCAGATCCTTATTTTAAAAACATTTCAAAAGATCAAAAAGGAGCTCATCTACTCAATGATAATATTGTTTTTTCAATTTTTAAAGAAGGAAGCGATTTATGGGTAGGCACATCTGATGGGGGCTTAAATTTGATTAGGGAAGGTAAGCCATATTATTTTAGAGAAGATAAAAATAATCCCAACAGTATTTCAGGTATGGTTGTTAGAGCTATTGTCAAAGATGAAATAAACCAAAGACTATGGTTTGCAACTACTCGAGGTTTGAGTATGATTGATCTGAATGTTTTTGATCCTAAGCATCCAAAGTTTACAGTTTATCATCATGATCTTAATGATTTGAATACTATTAATGATGATTTTTTAAAGGATATTGTATTAGATAAAAACAATAATCTATGGGGAGCAACTAACGGAAAGGGAATTTTTCGCCTCGAATTATCTAGTCAAAATAAACTAAAAATAATAAGGTATAAAAATCAAAAAGATAACCCAAATTCATTAAAAAATGACATAGTTCAATGTATTAAAGTTGATAAAGAAAATAATATTT
>DAOUPQ010000011.1 GCA_030626085.1 Flavobacteriia bacterium | reverse complement strand
TGGAAAGTGATGAAAACAAAATTGTTTCAATTCACGATCACGGTGCAGGTGGACATTTAAATTGTTTATCTGAATTGGTAGAAGAAACTGGCGGTGAAATAAATTTAGATGCTTTGCCGATTGGAGATAAAACATTATCTGCTAAAGAAATTATTGGTAATGAATCTCAAGAAAGAATGGGGCATGTTATCAATCCTAAAGATCTGGACTTTTTACATAGAGTTGCCGATAGAGAACGTTCGCCAATGTACGAAGTTGGTAAAGTAACAAACAACTTTAGGTTTTCATTTAAATCTAAAAATTTGGATAAAAGTCCGATAGATTTTGACCTAATGGATATGTTTGGCGCTTCGCCTCATACTTATATGAAAGATGCAACTTTAAACAGAAAATATGAAAAAGTAGCTTATAAAACTGAAGATATTTACAAATATGTAGGTCAGGTTTTACAATTAGAGGCTGTTGCATGCAAAGACTGGTTAACCAATAAGGTTGATCGATGTGTTGGTGGTAAAGTTGCTAAACAACAATGTGCGGGTGCCTTACAATTACCTTTAAATGATGTTGGTGTAATGGCACTGGATTATAAAGGTAAAAAAGGTATTGCAACTTCTATTGGCCATTCGCCTGTAAGTGCGCTAATTGATGAAAGAGCAGGTTCACGAAACTCAATTGCAGAGTCACTTACCAACATTATTTGGGCACCGCTAGAAGATAATTTAAAATCGGTTTCACTATCAGCAAATTGGATGTGGCCATGTAAAAATGAAGGTGAAGATGCTCGTTTGTACAATGCAGTTGAATCTGTATCAAAATTTGCGATAGATTTAGGAATCAATGTACCTACCGGAAAAGATTCATTATCGATGAAGCAAAAATATCCAAATGAAGAAGTTATTGCTCCGGGAACTGTTATAATTTCAGCAGCTGGTCAGTGTTCTGATATTAATAAAGTTGTTGAACCCGTATTTAAAACAACAAAAAACAATACCATTTTTTATATAGATCTTTCTAAAGATAATTTTAAACTGGGCGGATCTACTTTTGCTCAAGTAAGAAATAAAATTGGAGCTGAAACACCAACTGTAAACGATGCAATTTATTTTAAAAATGCATTTAACGCAATACAAAGTTTGATCAAAAATGATTTGATCATAGCCGGTCATGATATTTCTGCAGGAGGTATGATTACTACTTTATTAGAAATGTGTTTTGCTGATAATAATTTATCTGCAAAAATTGATTTGAGTTCCATCTCAGAAAAGGATTCGGTAAAAATCCTTTTTGCCGAAAACAGCGGAGTAATTTTCCAAACTTCAAATACAAAAGAAGTTGAAAAAATTCTAACTAAAAACAATATTTCTTACCATAATATCGGTTATGCTGTTGCTGAAGAAATATTAGAAATTTCAAACTTTAATCTTAGTTTTAATATTGCTGAATACCGAGATATTTGGTATAAAACCTCATATTTATTAGATGATAAGCAAACAGCAAACGATTTGGCTAAAGATCGTTTTCATAATTATAAAAATCAGCCATTAAACTACGTATTTCCTAAACATTTTACAGGAAAAGCTCCGAAAATTGATATTTTAAAACCCCGACCAAAAGCAGCTATTATTCGCGAAAAAGGATCAAATAGTGAGCGTGAAATGGCAAATGCAATGTATTTGGCAGGTTTTGATGTAAAAGATGTACATATGACCGATCTGATTAGTGGAAGAGAGACTCTTGAAGATATTCAATTTATAGGAGCTGTTGGCGGGTTTTCAAATTCAGATGTATTAGGATCGGCAAAAGGTTGGGCAGGAGCATTTTTGTATAATGAAAAAGCAAAGAAAGCTTTAAATAATTTCTTCGATAGAGATGATACTTTATCTGTTGGTATTTGCAATGGTTGTCAGTTATTTGTCGAACTGGAAATGATCAATCCGGATCACGATAAGAAACCAAAAATGCTACATAACGACTCTCATAAACACGAAAGTGGATTTACATCAGTAAAAATTCAAGAAAATAACTCTGTGATGCTGTCTAGTTTAGCAGGTTCTAATCTTGGAGTCTGGATCTCACATGGTGAAGGTAAATTTAGTTTCCCATATTCTGAGGATCAATATAATATTATTGCAAAATATGGTTACGAATCATATCCTGCAAATCCTAACGGATCTGATTTTAACACAGCAATGATGGCAAATGATGACGGTCGTCATTTGGTGATGATGCCACATATTGAACGCTCAACTTTTCAGTGGAACTGGGCAAATTATCCGGAAGGAAGAAATGATGATGTAAGTCCGTGGATTGAGGCATTTGAAAATGCCAGAAAATGGATTGAAAATAAATAAATCAATAAACATGAAAAAAGTACTTAAAATCACAGGAATAATTTTTTTAATTGCAATCATAATAGTAGCAGCTTATGCACTGATTAATTATATAAAACTATCAAATACTGTTAAAGAAAATTATGCTTTGTTAGGTGGTGAGGCAGGTATACTAAATGTAGATGGTAAAACCTTTAGAGATCTTAACAAAAATGGAAAACTCGATATTTATGAAGATACCGGAGCAAATATAAACGATCGGGTTGATGATCTTGTAAATCAGATGAATATAGAAGAAAAAGCCGGTACTATGTTCATCACTATGATTGGTATGACTAAAAAAGGTGAACCTTTAGATATGCCCGTTATTTCAACCAATGCTATGGAAATGGCATTTTCATTTATGTTAACTCCCAGCTCTGAAATGATTGCTTTAAAGAAAATGAACAGCTTTAATATTGTACATTCATACAATGCTGATATTCTTGCCAGATTTAATAATAATATCCAAAAATTGGCTGAGCGAACACGTCTGGGCATTCCAATTACTATAGCAACAGATCCCAGACATGGTACACAAAACAATCCCGGTGCGGCAATATTTACACCTTCATTTTCTCAATGGCCTTCATCACTTGGTCTTGCGGCTACAAGAGATACTATACTCGTACGTGAATTTGGTGATATTGCCAGACAAGAATATAATGCAATAGGAATAAAACTGGCTTTGCACCCAATGGCAGATTTGGCAACAGAACCCAGATGGGGAAGATCTAATGGTACTTTTGGTGAAGATGCCAATTTATCTGCTATTATAACAAAAGCTTATGTATTGGGTTTTCAAGGAGATTCGTTAAATAGTTTGAGTGTGGCATGTATGACCAAACATTTTTCGGGTGGTGGTCCTCAAAAAAATGGTGAAGACCCTCATTTTCCTTATGGAAAAGAACAGGTTTATCCAGGTAATAATTTTGATTATCATCTAATCCCATTCATAAAAGGGGCCTTTCCTGCAAAAACTGCTCAAATTATGCCATATTATGGAATTCCTATGGATCAAACTGATGAAAATGTAGCCTTTGCATTCAACAAAACAATCATTACTAAAATATTAAGAGATTCTCTAAAATTTGATGGTGTTGTATGTACAGATTGGAATATCATTTCTAATACTAAAATGGGCGAAGGCAGAGCATGGGGCGTAGAAGACCTAACACCTTTACAAAGAGTAAAAAAAGTAATAGATGCTGGTTGTGATCAGTTTGGAGGTGAGATGATTCCCGGACTAATTGTAGAATTGGTGAAATCGGGACAAATATCCGAGAAAAGAATTGACCAATCTGTAAAAAGGATTCTTAAAGATAGGTTTATTTTAGGTCTTTTTGATGATCCTTATGTTGATGAAGAAGAAGCTTTAAAGATTACCGGGAAAAGTGAATTTATAAATAAAGGTAAAGAAGCCCAGGCAAAATCAGCCGTCTTATTAAAAAATAAAGGCTTACTACCCTTAGCAGAAGGAACTAAGATTTATGCTGATGGAATGATCGATCCTGAAGTTATCAATAAATACGGACAGGTAGTTGATGATATTGATAAGGCAGATATTGTTTTAACACGTATTCGGACTCCCTTTGATGAAAGAAGTGACTTTTTCTTAGAACGTTTTTTTCATCAGGGAAGACTTTATTATAATGAAGAAGAAAAGAAAAATATCTTTGAACTGATCGATAAAAAACCTGCTTTAGTTATTGTGAATTTAGAACGCCCCGCAATTCTTGCGGAGATCAATGAAAAATGTGATGCTTTAATAGCTGATTTTGGCACTTCTGATGAAGTATTGGTAGAACTTATTTTTGGCAAAGTAAACCCATCCGGAAAATTACCTTTTGAATTACCTTCTACATGGGATGCCGTTCAAAAACAGTTTGAAGATGTACCTTACGACTCTGAAAATCCACTTTACAAATTTGGTGATGGAATTTCTTATAAATAATTCAATCTACTAAAAAGATTATTTCATATAACGACAATATTCAGGGTTTCAATTAAAGTGAAACCCTGAATAATTTTAAAATACTTCATCTGTAAAACAAACTTTTGTAATTATTTAAAAACTTTTTCGACAAAGCCAAAAACAATTTTAAATAAATTAAATTTTGGCTTTATTACTACCTTTTATATTTGGCTTTTCAACTTCTTTTTTAGGAATGATAGCACCTAGTATGCTAAATATGACAACTGTTAAAATAAGTATTGAAAGAGGAAAAGTTGATGCAGTTAAATTTGCCTTAGGAGTATCAATTATTGTATTGGCACAAGCTTATATCGCTGTATTTTTTACTAAATTTTTAAATGAAAACCCTTATTTCATACAAATACTTCAAAAAATTGCTGTAGTTGTTTTCATATTACTTTCAATATATTTTTACAGAAATTATAAAAAAGAAACAAATAATACATCTGAATTTAAACAAAAATGTAAGGATACATTTGTAACTGGATTGTTTTTATCTGTTTTAAACATGTTTGCAATTCCTTTTTATTACGGAATTACAACATTGCTGGATAATTTTGGCTGGTTGGAATTATCACAAAACAATATCTTTTTATTTGTAATTGGATCAGCCATTGGCACATTTATGTTACTTTATTCCTATTCAAATTTTACCAAATTAATACAAGTAAAATCTAAAAAAACATCTAATAAATTAAATCTTATTTTAAGTATATTAACAGGAATTTTAGCTTTATTTAATTTAATCAAAATAATTTAGATCTCCGCACTACTTTAAACTATTTCCTTCCACCTTTTAAGTTTTCTGCTTTTTCTTTTTAGCTGCAGGAAAAAGAACATTGTTTAAAATTAACCTATAGCCCGGGGAATTTGGATGCAGGTCAAGTTCGGTTTTTGGATCCCCTACTCTGTGCTGATAATCTTCAGGATCGTGACCGCTATAAAATGTAAACATTCCTTTTCCGGTTACGCCGTGAATATAACGAGCTTCACCATTCACATTATTTTGCGCCATGATTACAACTGTTGGCTTGATTGTTTTGGGATTATAAGCTGTAGTTTGTCCCATAAAACCTTTTACAAGTAAGGTATGATTCTGACATAACATACTGGGAACCATATCCCATTTTGCAGAGAATTCTTTAATTTCAAAATAATCCTCAGTTTTTAATACTTTCCTTTTTAAAGTAGTATCAATATTTGAAAACTCATAAGTTACCGGATTTCTTTCTAAAATAAAATTTGTAAAAGCAAATGTCTTTTGATAATCAATTTTATTTTGGTAATCATTTTCTGAGGGATCACCATCAAACATAGTTTCACAAATATCTACACCATCAGCAGATAAGGCAATATCAAAGCTATCAGTTGCAGAACACATGGCAAACATAAAACCTCCTCCTATTACAAAATCTCTTATTTTTTTTGCCACAGCTAATTTTTCTTGTGATACTTTATCAAAACCTAAATTGCCTGCTAATTGTTCAGCCTCTTTTTTATTTTCAATATACCATGGAGTCATCCTAAATGCTCCATAGAATTTACCAAACTGACCGGTAAAATCTTCATGATGTAAATGCAACCATTCGTATAACAATAATTTATCCTGCAACACTTCCTCATCATAAATAACATCATAGGGTATTTCAGCATATTGTAAAACCAACGTTACAGCATCATCCCATGGCAGGTTACCCTCTGGTGAATAAACTGCTATTTTTGGTGCTTTTTCTAAGATAACAGCTTGTTTATTTTGAGAAGGACTACCAATTTCTTCCAGAATTTGTAATGCTTTTGTATCAGAAATAACTTCATAGGATACACCACGTATAGTACATTCATTTTTTATTTCTTCTAGATCTTCCAATAAAAATGAACCCCCGCGATAATTGAGCAACCATTTAACCTTATGTGAATTTTGTAGTGATAAAAATGTGATTCCGTAAGCTTTTAAATGATTCTTTTGGGAAACATCATCCATTGGAATTAAAATAAAAGAAGCAAAAACAGCATTGCTAAAAAAAACAAATGCTAAAAAAATAAAAGTATATTGAAGTTTTTTATACAATTTTTGAAAATTGATTAAAAAGGTACATCTGCTTCATCAGGGTTATCAACACCAAAAGCATCATGTGCACTACCAACATTACCTGTTGACATACCACTATTAATTGCCGATTGGAATTTGGTTTCAAAACCTTCATCAAGATTTGAGAATTTTGCAAATTTACCTTCAAATTTTAAACGGATATGGTCTAAACCGCCATTTCTATGTTTGGCAATAATAAATTCACCCTGTCCGTCACAAGGTGTCCTTTCTTCATCATCCCATTCGGTTAAACCGTAATATTCCGGACGGTAAATAAACGAAACAATATCAGCATCCTGCTCAATAGCTCCTGATTCACGTAGATCAGATAGCAAAGGCCTTTTACTACCACCACGAGTTTCAACAGCACGTGACAATTGTGATAATGCAATAACAGGTATGTTTAACTCTTTTGCCAATGCTTTTAAATTTCGGGAAATTGTTGAAATTTCTTGTTCACGATTTCCGAATCCTTTACCGGTTGTTCCTAATGTCATTAATTGAAGATAATCAATAATCAATACTTTTATACCGTGCTGAGAAACCAATCTCCTCGCTTTTGCCCTAAGATCAAAAATAGCTAGCGAAGGTGTATCATCAATAAAAATTGGTGCTTCAGATAAATTTTTAATTTTTCTATTTAAAATTTCCCACTCAAAAGCTTCTAGATTCCCTTTACGTAACTTTTCGGATGAAATACCGGTTTCACTTGAAATCATTCTGGTAATCAATTGGATAGATGACATTTCTAAAGAGAAAATCGCTACAGGAATATCAAAATCTATCGCTACATTTTTTGCCATCGACATTACAAATGCAGTTTTACCCATACCGGGTCTTGCAGCAATAATGATTAGATCAGAAGGTTGCCATCCTGATGTTATTTCATCAATTTTGTTAAAACCGGTAGGCACACCGCTCATACCCTCGGTGTTAGAAATATCTTCGATCTTTTTCAAAGCCAATGCTACTAAATTTTCAGCAGCTTCAGAACTCTTCTTCAAATTTCCTTGTGTTATGTCAAATAATTTTGTTTCAGCATCATCTAACAGATCAAAAACATCAATAGTTTCATCATAAGAATTATGAATAATTTCATTTGAAATAGATATTAACTGACGTTGAATAAATTTTTGAATGATAATACGTGCATGAAACTCGATATGAGCAGCTGAGGAAACTTTTTGTGTAAGACTGATCAAATAAAAATCACCTCCGGCACTTTCTAAATTTGCATCTTTGCGCAGTTGATTGGAAACAGTGAGCAAATCAATAGGTTCTGATTCATTAAAAAGTTTGTGAATCGCTTCAAATATCAGCTTATTTGCAGGTTTGTAAAAAGCTTCTGAATGTAAAATATCAATTACATCATCAACACCTTTCTTATCAATTAACATAGCTCCTAAAACAGCCTCTTCTAAATCAAGCGCCTGAGGAGGTAATTTTCCTTGTTCAAGATTTATGACAGTCCCTTTTCTGAGTGATCTTTGTTGAATTGGTTTCGCTTTTTCCATGTGGCAAATGTAGCTTAATAGTCATGAATTTTTCGACTTTTTTTATTTTTAAATTCAACAAAAAGTGTTAACAAGTTGACTTTTTGTTAATAAGTTTCCTACTCCAGTATATTTCTAGTTTTTAATTATTTTTTGAAATTTATTCGTATTCTTGTCATAGTAAAAATTAAAACTGTAAGTTTCAAAATGTTAGTAAATATTTAGATTTTTAATTGATATTATTTTAATAATTTTGCTTTAGAATGTACCTTTATAAAATGTATAAAACCAATCGCATATTAAGTATTTTTCTATTAATCCAAATAATCATAATTCAAATACTAAATTATTTCCCTGACTTTATTGAAAAATACTATTCAAATGGAATTTACACTTTTTTATCACCGATCTTTAGATCAATATTTGGTTGGATTCCTTTTTCCATTGGTGATGTAATATACATTTTTTTGATTGTGTTTACTATTAAATTTTTAATTGATGTCATTAAAGATAAACATCGCAATTTTAAACATTTACTATTTCAAATAGGAGCAACTTTTTCAATAATTTATTTTTTGTTTTATTTCTTATGGGGATTAAATTATTCTAGAAACCCTCTTGCTACTTCAATGAATTTAGAAAAAAATAAATATGACCTTATTGAGTTAACAACTTTTTCTGATAAATTGCTTTTAAGGCTCAGTAAACTACAAACTAACCTTACTGATAATGATACTTTGAAAGTTAAAGTAGGCTTAAATAAAACCGAAATTTTAAAACAATCTGCAAATGGATATCAAAATTTAAGCAGAAAATTTTCACAATTTGAATACCATCCCTCTTCAATAAAAAGATCCTTGTTCAGTTTACCATTGACTTATATGGGTTTTGCAGGTTATTTTAATCCTCTATCCGGAGAAGCTCAGGTTGACCATTTAATTCCAAAAGTTTCTTTACCCATGACATGTTCACATGAAATTGCACATCAATTGGGGATTGCTTCAGAAAGTGATGCAAATTTTATAGGGTTTTTAGCTGCCATTAATAATGATGATCAATACTTTCAATATTCTGCCTATTTAATGGCTTATCGTTATACATTGTATGATATTGCAAAAAAAGATCCTGAAATCTTTGAAGAATTTTTAAAGAAAACTCCAGTAGGAATTATTAAAAATTATAAAGAAATTGAAACCTTTTGGAATCAGTATGAAAATCCGATTGAGCCTTTCTTTAAATTGTTTTATGATAACTATTTAAAGGTAAACCAACAAAAACACGGTATTCAAAGTTATGGTAAAATGGTAGATTTATTATTGGCTTACGATAAAAAATATCCATTGTAATTATTAGATTTATTCTATTTTTGAATTTAAAATAAAACCATTTTGATAAAAAAAATCACAAGCGTACAAAACCCAATTGTCAAAGAAATAATACATCTTCAGGAGAAGTCGAGAGTACGAAAAAATAAAGGGCTTTTTATTATTGAAGGACTTAGGGAAATATCATTGGCCGTAAAGGTTAATTTTGAAATTAAAACTTTGCTTTTTTGTGATGAAATTATTTCTTTAAAAGATATCAAAATCCTGACAAATGATATTATTTCTTTTGAAATTATCGAAATTAGCAAAGAAGTTTATCAAAAAATATCTCATAGAAAAACAACTGAAGGAATAATTGCAATAGCACTAACTAAAAAGCTGGGTTTAAATAAATTAAACTTAAGTGCAAATCCTTTGATATTAGTTGCTGAAGCGCCTGAAAAACCCGGAAATATTGGCGCTCTTCTTCGAACTGCCGATGCTGCAAATTTAGATGCCGTTATCATTGCAAATCCAAAAACAGATCTATATAATCCCAACATTATTCGCTCAAGTGTTGGCTGTATTTTTACTGCCCAAATAGCAACAGGTACTACTGATGAAATTCTCACCTTTTTAAATCATAATCATATTAATATTTTTGCTGCAGCTTTAGATCCGGAAAGTAAAAATTATACACAAATAAATTTCAAAGGATCATCAGCAATAGTTGTTGGCACAGAAGCAACCGGATTAAATGATGTCTGGTTAGAGAGTTCAACAAATAAAATAATAATTCCTATGGAAGGAGAAATAGATTCATTAAATGTTTCAGTTTCGGCTGCAATTCTTATTTTTGAGGCGAAAAGACAAAGAAATTAAAATTAGCGAGAAAACAGATTCAGAAGTCGAGAGATTTCAACAATGAATTTTTATTCAAACTTCAAACTTAAATAATGACTCCACAAATATTATTCAACATCATCATTGCTATTCTGGTGATCGATTTTATTATCGACAAAATTATTGATCATCTAAATGCTCAACATTTTAATGATAAGATCCCGGCAGAGTTAAATGATGTTTATAATAAAGAAGAATATTATAAATCACAAGCTTATAAAAAGGAAAATTATAAGTTTTCTATAATTACTTCAATTTTTTCATTTGTTGTTATGATTGGTTTCTTTTATGCAAAAGGTTTTGCTATTATTGATGAATTTGCGCGTTCAATAACAGATAATGAAATTCTTATCGGTTTGATATTCTTTGGAATAATTATATTGATCAATGACATCATAACAACGCCTTTTAGTTATTACGATACATTTGTCATTGAAGAAAAATATGGATTTAACAAAACAACTAAAAAATTATTTATCATTGATAAGATCAAAGGATTGTTTTTAAGTGCATTGATCGGTGGTGGACTTTTAGCGATCATTATCTGGTTTTATCAAAAAACAGACGATAATTTTTGGATCTATACCTGGATACTAATTACAGTATTTACCATTTTTATCACTTTATTTTACTCTTCATTGATCGTACCTCTTTTTAATAAACAAACACCACTTGAAGAAGGTAAACTTCGGTCTCAAATTGAAAAATTTGCTTTAAAAGTAGATTTTAAACTGGATAATATCTTTGTTATCGATGGCTCTAAACGATCTACCAAAGCCAACGCTTACTTTTCAGGATTCGGACCAAAAAAAAGAATTGTCTTATATGATACTTTGATCAATGATCTGGAAACGGATGAAATTGTTGGAGTTTTGGCGCATGAAATAGGCCATTACAAAAAAAAGCATGTTTTTATTAATATGTTGATCTCAGTTGTTTTAACCGGTTTTACCTTATACATCTTATCATTAATGCTAAAAAGTTCTTTACTTTCACAAGCTTTGTCAGTTAATTTACCAAGTTTTCATATAGGTTTAATCGCATTTGGTGTTTTGTATAGTCCGATTTCAGAAATAACAGGAATTATTATGAATTATATTTCCCGTAAATTTGAATATCAGGCAGATAATTATGCCAAAACCAATTATAGCGGCAAAGAATTAATTTCGGCATTAAAAAAACTTTCTAAAAATAGTTTGAGTAATTTAACACCTCACAAAGCCAATGTCTTTATACATTATTCTCATCCCAGCTTGTTAAATCGGGTACAAAACCTTTTAAAATAAAAATTTCGTTTTTTTATACACAATCTTTAAAAAAACTTGTTATTTTTATGCCTTGAGACCTTAGCAAAGGCTTCGACTTATCCAATTTTTTAAATTTGGCATATACAGCAACCATAAAAGATGAAAAAAAAGAAATAGCATATCTTTATAAAGACATGCTACATGACACCTATCAAACTTTAACTAAAAAAAATAAAGTTTTGATACGTAAAGCATTTGATTTTGCCGTAGAAGCTCATAAAGATCAACGCCGTAAAACAGGCGAACCCTATGTTTATCATCCCATTGCAGTAGCAAAAACTGTTGCCAATGAAATAGGATTGGGTACAAATTCAATTGTAGCTGCTTTATTACATGATGTTGTTGAAGACACCGATTACACATTTGATGATATTGAACAACTTTTTGGCAAAACTGTTGCAAAGATCGTAAATGGATTAACCAAAATATCTCGATTAAAGAAAGAAACCGACGTCTCTATTCAAGCAGAAAATTTTAGAAAAATGTTGCTTACACTAAATGATGATGTAAGAGTTATTTTGATTAAAATTGCAGACAGATTGCACAATATGCAGACTTTAGATTCAATGCGGGAAGAAAAACAAGTAAAAACTGCTTCTGAAACCTTGTATATCTATGCCCCTCTTGCCCATAGATTAGGTTTATATAATATTAAAACAGAATTAGAAGATCTAGGTTTAAAATTTACTGAAAATGAAGTCTATACAGATATTTTAAACAAATTATCTGAAAGCAAAGAAGATCAAGAAAAATATATTGAAGAATTTTCTAATTCAATTAAACAATCATTAGATAAAGAAGGCATCAAATATCAGATAAAAGGAAGAACTAAATCAATCTTTTCTATTAGAAAGAAAATGAGAAACCAAGAAGTTTCCTTTGATGAAGTATATGATAAATTTGCTGTTAGAATTGTTTATGAGTCATCTTTAAAAGATGAAAAATTCAATGCTTGGAAAATATATTCTATTGTTACCGATCATTACAGTCCAAATCCTAGTCGCTTAAGAGATTGGATAACTCACCCAAAAACAACAGGATATGAATCTTTACATACAACCGTTATGGGACCCCATGGGAAATGGGTTGAAATACAGATCCGATCGGAGCGAATGAATGAAATTGCCGAAAAAGGTTATGCTGCACATTTCAGGTATAAACATGGTAATGTAAATGAAAGTGGTCTAGAAGAATGGCTCAATAAATTAAAAGAATCATTAGAAAATTCTGATGTAAATGCACTTGATTTTGTTGAACAGTTTAAACTGAACCTGTATGCAAAAGAAATATATGTTTTTACACCCAGAGGTGATATTAAATCTTTACCTAAAGGCTCAACAGTAATTGACTTTGCTTTTGCCATCCATAGTGAAGTAGGTATGCATTGCCGTGGAGCAAAAGTAAATGGTAAATTGGTTCATTTTAGCTATCAATTACAGAGTGGAGATCAGATAGAAATTATTACTTCAAATTCTCAAAAACCTAAATTAGCGTGGTTGGAAATTGTGAAAACTGCCAGAGCAAAATCACGAATAAAAAGCATTTTAAAAAACGAACAAAAAATAATTGCTAAAGAAGGGAAAGAAATTTTATCCAGAAAATTGCGTCATCTAAAAATTCCTTTTAATGAAACAACAACAAATGAATTAGTCAATTTTCTTAAATTAAAAACTAGTTTTGATTTATACTTCAGAATTGGAAATGGCTCAATTGAAAACCAACAATTAAAAAAATATGCTGCAAATCGTTCAAATGCCTTTATGAACTTTTTCAAAACCAGAATGAGAAGAGGTACTAAAAATCCCAAATTAGTACAAACAAGCGATGAAGTAAGTACTAATTTTGATATGTTGGTTTTTGGTAGTGATGAAGAACGACTAAAATATAAATTTGCAAAATGCTGCACTCCTATTCCCGGTGATAAGGTTTTTGGGTTTATAACGATAAACGAAGGTATAAAAGTTCATAAAAATGATTGTCCAAATTCTGTAAGTATGCAATCTCAATATGCTTATAGAATTATTTCTGCAAAATGGATCGACTCTACCCAATATGGTTTTAAAGTAACTTTAAGATTAATGGGAATTGATGATCTAGGTTTGGTAAGCAAAGTGACAAAAATTATTTCAAACAACTTAAATGTAAATATTAAAAAACTTAATATTTCTGGAGAAGAAGGATTCTTTGAAGGAAAAATTACTGTTGATGTTAAAAATAATAAACAACTTAGCATCTTAATAAAACAATTAAAAAAAATTGAAGGTATAGAAAAAGTTGAAAGAATAATTAATTAATTTTTTATTAAATTTATTATTTTATAATATCATATATACTTATTAAAATGTAAATTTGTTTTAATTTATTGTCAATATAATAAATATGGGTAAAACAAAAAATCAAGAAATTGTAAAGAGTTTTTTTACTAAGTTTTTAGAGGAGCATAATCACCGAAAAACTCCTGAGAGATATGCTATTCTTCAAGAAATTTATAATAGCAATAAACACTTTGATATAGAATCACTATATGTTGATATGAAAGATAATAATTATCGTGTTAGTAGAGCTACCCTATACAATACAATTGAATTGCTTTTAGAATGTGGTTTAGTGAGAAGACATCAATTTGGCCAAAATCAGGCTCATTATGAAAAGTCATTTTTCAATAAACAGCATGATCACATTATTTTAACTGATACAGGTGAAGTGATTGAATTCTGTGACCCACGAATTGAAACAATAAAAAAATCTATTGAAGAGGTTTTTGATGTAAAAATTGATAGCCACTCCCTGTACTTTTACGGAATTAAGAATAAATAATAACTTAAAAAAATAATCAATGGTTGATTTACTATTAGGCCTGCAATGGGGCGATGAAGGAAAAGGTAAAATTGTTGATGTTCTTACAAAGAACTACGATATTATTGCACGCTTTCAAGGTGGACCAAATGCCGGTCATACTATAATATTTGACGACAATAAACATGTTTTACACACAATACCTTCTGGTATATTTCATGACAAAGCTATTAATATTGTAGGAAATGGAGTTGTTATTGACCCTGTTATATTTAAAAAAGAAGTTGATAATTTATCAAATTATAATATTGATTTTAATTCAAAACTCTTATTATCGCGTAAAGCACATATTATTTTACCTACACACAGATTGTTAGATGCCGCTTCTGAAACACTAAAAGGTAAAGCCAAAATTGGATCAACGCTAAAAGGAATTGGCCCTACATATATGGATAAAACCGGTAGAAATGGTTTACGTATAGGAGATCTAGAGTTAGATAACTGGAAAGAAAAATACAATGCACTAACTCAAAAACATCTAAAATTAATTAACTTTTATAAAGTTGATATACAGTATGATCTTAATGAATTAGAAAATGAATTTTTTGTAGCTATTGAAATGTTAAAATCATTTGTTTTTATTGATAGTGAAGAATTTTTTAATAACGCTTTAAATAATGGTAAAACCATTTTAGCCGAAGGAGCTCAAGGTTCATTATTAGATGTTGATTTTGGTACTTATCCATTTGTCACTTCATCAAATACAACCGCCGCCGGAGCTTGTACCGGTTTGGGTGTTGCTCCTAATAAAATTGGCGATGTTTATGGAATCTTTAAAGCTTATACAACTCGTGTTGGCTCAGGACCTTTTCCTACTGAGCTCTTTGATGAGGATGGTAAAAAAATGGCTAAAATTGGCAACGAATTTGGTGCTACAACAGGAAGACCACGACGCTGTGGCTGGCTTGACCTTGTTGCTTTAAAATATGCTGTGCAAATTAACGGCGTTACACAATTAACCATGATGAAGGGAGATGTATTATCAGGTTTTGATACTATAAAAGCATGTACTTCATATATTTATAAAGGCAAAGAAATCTCCTACCTACCTTATAATATTGAAAAAGAAAATGTAGAAGTTGTCTATACTGAATTCAAAGGATGGCAAAAAGATATTACTAATATTAAGACTTCTGAAGATCTGCCAAAAAACATGATTGATTACATCGCTTATATTGAAAAATTTGTAGGTGTATCGGTAAAAATAGTTTCGGTAGGTCCGGACAGAACTCAAACAATTAGAATATAATTTTTATAAAACTGTTTCTCAATAGAAGGTAAAGATATTTGAAAGATCTTTACCTTTTTTTTACTTTTAAACCTGAGTTCAAGCTAAGATTTTAAACAAAATGATTACTTTTGAAACAAATCGATTTATTGAAAACTAAAGCACTAGTAATACTACTCTTCATATTTTCATCCGTTGCTTTTGGTCAAGGCAAGAGGATTTCTATTGTACATTCTGATAATTCAACTATTGATGAAGAAAAACTCCCGGGTGCCACCGTTTTACTAGGCAATGTTTATATAAAACATGAAGGAATATCACTACAGTGTAAAAAAGCGATTCACTACACTAAAGATAATTACATTAAAGCTTTTGGAAATGTATTACTTAAACAAGGTGATACTATAACGCAAAGAAGTGAATATACAGAGTATAATGGAAATACTAATAAAGCGCTTTCCTGGGGAAATGTTGTTATTAGAGATCCAAAAATGACCTTATCAACAGATACTTTACAATTTGATAGATCAAAACAAATTTTATTTTATCGAACAGGTGCAAAAATAATAGATAGCATCAACGTATTAACCAGCACAACGGGTAATTATTATCTTGAAAACAATAAATTTCAGGCCATATCAAATGTTGTTATTACTAATCCCGAATATGTTCTTGAATCAAATCATTTAGATTATTATACCAATAGTGGTAAAGCATATCTCTATGGTGCTTCAACTATTAAAAGCAAAAATAATTTTATCTTTTGTGAAAAAGGATTTTACGATACTAAGAAAGATATTTCGCATTTTACCAAAAATGCACGTATTATATATAAAGATCGTGAAATCAAAGCTGATAGTCTATATTATGATCGAAATAATGGTTTTGCATCGGCCACTAAACACATAATTATAACCGACACCATAAGTCATATGGTTTTAAAAGGTAATTACGCAGAGTATTACGAAAAATTAGATTCTGCTTTTACAATAGGCAAAGCGGTTGCCATCACAAACACAAATGTTGATTCTTTATTTATTCATGGTGATACTTTATTAATTACCGGAAAACCAAAAAAAAGAATTATTAGAGCCTATCATCATGTGAAATTCTTTAAAAGTGATATGAGTGGAAAATGTGATTCAATACATACCAATCAAGAAACCGGTTTGACGCAAATGTTCAAAGATCCAATTTTATGGTCAAATAACAGTCAAATAACAGGTGATTCAATACGCTTACTTTCAAATACTGAAACCGAAAAATTAGATAGTCTAAAAGTGTTACATAATGCTTTTATCATTCAAAAAGATTCTATCGGATTTAATCAGATTAAGGGAAGAAATATTTTTGGGAAATTTATTGATAATGATCTACAAATTGTCAATGTTGTAGGTAATGGTGAAATTATTCACTTTGTAAGAAATGACGAAAAAGAACTTATTGGTATTGATAAAACAACATGTAGTTCAATAGATTTTATATTAAAAGACGGAACTATTCAAAAAGCAAAATTTTTGACAAAACCGAAAGGAGAAACCTATCCTCCATCAATGTTACCTAAAAATGTTAGAAAACTAAGAGGTTTTATATGGCGAAATAACGAAAGACCACTTACAAAATATGATATTTTTATTATAGATGAAAAATGAAGAAGGATTTTCTAAAATACCAGGCACAAACTTCACCTTACCCACTTGCAATAGAAATAAAAAAAGCTAAAGGCTCCTATATTTACGACACAAACAATAAAAGATATTTAGATTTTATTGCAGGTATTTCAGCAAATACTTTAGGTCATCAGCATCCAAAGGTCATCAAGGCAATAAAAGATCAAGTAGATTCCTATTTGCATGTAATGGTTTATGGAGAATTTATTCAAAAGCCTCAAGTAGAACTGGCAAAAAGTATGGTAAAAGATCTACCTGAAAATTTACAAAGTGTGTATCTTACCAATTCAGGTACCGAAGCAACTGAAGGAGCTTTAAAACTAGCTAAAAGAATTACAGGTAGATTTGAAATAATTTCTGCTAAGAATGCCTATCACGGAAATACACAAGGTGCTATGAGTGTTTGTGGTAAAGAAACACAAAACAGTGCATTCAGACCATTAATTCCGGGTGTTAAATTTATTGAATTCAATAACCTTTCACATCTAACTAAAATAACAAATAAAACAGCTGCTGTTATTTTAGAAACCATTCAAGGTGGTGCAGGATTTATTGAACCTCAAAATGATTTTTTACAAAAAGTTAAGGAAAGGTGTATTGAAGTTGGTGCATTACTTATCTTAGATGAAATTCAAAGCGGCATTGGTAGAACCGGTAAATTCTTTGGTTTTGAAAATTACAATGTATTTCCTGATATTATTGTTGCTGGAAAAGGATTAGGTGGAGGCATGCCTATTGGTGCATTTATTTCGTCTTATAAACATATGCAATTGTTAAAAGAAAATCCAAAATTAGGTCATATTACAACTTTTGGAGGACATCCAGTAATTGCAGCTGCAGGTGTAGCAACAATAAATGAAATAAGACATACCTCTATAATACATGATGTGATCAATAAAGAAAAATTATTTAGAAAATTATTGGTTCACGATAAAATAATTGCTGTGAGAGGAAAAGGATTAATGCTGGCTATCTTATTGAATGACAGCAATCAAGTAAATGAAGTAATATTAAGTGCTATTGAAAAAGGATTGCTATTGTTCTGGCTATTATTTGAACCCAAAGCCATTAGGATCACACCTCCATTAACTATTTCAGAAGATGAGATCATTAAAGGCTGTTCAATAATTATTGATTTGCTCGATAAATTAGATTGAGTTACCTTCCTAATTTTTCTTAAAGTTCACTCCTTTTTGTTAAATAAATGATAAATAATTGATTTCGATCGATCTATTTGTAACAAACATTCTTCCTTTAGCGTCTTTTTGTTATATGTCTAATCTAAATTATTTATTATGAAAAAATTAAATTTATTTCTAATTGCATTAATATTAGTTGTTTTTAATCTATCAGCTTCACCAAAAAACAGCACAAACTCAATTGACAATCCGCCAGTAGCACCAACCAAAACCCTGCAAATGGAAATTGTTTCATTTTTAGGAACTGAATATCCATTTTCTTTGGAAAATAATGAAGCAATTGAAGTATTATTTACTCTAAATAGTAATCATGAAATTATTATTATCTCAACAAATTCTCAAAATAAAATTCTTGAAGATTTTATAAAAGGAAAATTAAATTATAAAAAAGTACATCACAATACAAAAAGAGATGGTAAATTATTTTTACTACCATTAAAAATATCAAAATGACGATCTATAATATTTAAAAATTAAGGTGCTTTTTTAGCACCTTTTTTTTGGAGAAACCTTTTTTTATAAATTATTAATTCAATAATATAACATTATAGTTTTTATAATATTCATATTTATTACGGCTGTGTAGTTTTAATTAATAAATTAAGTT
>DAOUPQ010000080.1 GCA_030626085.1 Flavobacteriia bacterium | reverse complement strand
GCTGCCTATGCAATTAAAAAGATTAGAGATAAGCATAAATAATTTTAACGTTTATTTTGTAGTCTGGCAACGTACTTTCCTATTACATCAAATTCTAAGTTCACATAAGTATTTTCTTTTATCTTATGAAAATTAGTATTTTCATAAGTGTATGGTATAATTGCAACACTAAAAGTTTTTTCTCTTGAATTCACTACGGTAAGACTTACACCATTAACAGTAATAGAACCTTTTTCTATTGTAATATTATCGAACTCAGGATTGTATTCAAAAGCGTAAACCCAACTTCCTTCAACTTCTTCAACGCCAGTACACCTTCCTATTTGGTCAACATGACCTTGAACAATATGGCCATCTAATCTGTCATTGAGTTTCATGGCTCTTTCCAGATTTATCTTATCACCTATATTAATATAGCCCAAATTTGTTTTATCAATCGATTCTTTAATGGCAGTTACTGTATGTGTATCATCTTTTTGAGCAATTACAGTTAAGCAAATACCATTATGCGCTAAACTTTGATCGATCTTCAATTCGTTAGAAATATTACTTTTTACTGTAATATGCAGGTTTTCTTTATCCTTAATTAATTCTATAACTTCACCAAAACTTTCAATAATTCCTGTAAACATATTTATTATTTTTATTGATTAACTTTGTAAAAATATTTATTTTTAATGATTCAAATTTAATGATAAAAAAATAATTGTATGGACAAAACAAATAAAATAAAAGTAGGAATTTCAATAGGCGATCTTAATGGAATTGGACTTGAAGTAATATTAAAGACTTTTGGAGACAACAGGGTATTAGAACTTTGTACACCAATAATTTTTGGTTCCAACAAAATTGTTAGTTATCATAAAAAAGCATTGAATATAAAAACTCCGATCAATGGAATAGAGCAAATTCAGAGAGCTTTGGATAATAAATTAAATTTATTGAATGTTTGGAGAGAAAATGTAACAATCGATTTGGGGAAAGCTACAGATGATTCTGGAAAGTATGCCTTTAAATCGCTTGAATATGCAACAAATGCATTAAAAGAAGGAAACATTGATGTTTTAGTTACAGCTCCCATAGATAAAAGCAATATTCAATCTGATCGTTTCAATTTTAAGGGTCATACAGAATATCTTGAAGCAAATTTATCAGGTGATAGTTTAATGATCTTGTTTACAGATGAGATCAGATTAGGATTGATCACGGGTCATATACCTATAAAGGATGTTGCCAAAACCATAACGCCTGAGCTTATCCAAAAAAAGATTGAAATCATGTACCAATCATTAATACAAGATTTTAATATTGAAAAGCCAAAAATTGCAATATTAGGTTTAAATCCTCATTGTGGTGATAAGGGTGTTATAGGAACTGAAGACGATGAAATAGTTAAGCCAACCATTTATGAAATTCAAAAATCGGGTAAATTAGTTTACGGACCTTATGCTGCTGATAGTTTTTTTGGATCCCAATCGTATAAAGATTTTGATGGTGTTTTAGCGATGTATCACGATCAGGGTTTAGGGCCATTTAAAACTATGTCTTTTGGAAAAGGCGTTAATTTCACTGCGGGCTTAAACAAAATCAGAACTTCGCCTGATCACGGTACTGCATTTGAAATTGCAGGGAAAAACATTGCAAATCACAGTTCATTTATGGAGGCTGTTTTTACGGCGATTGATATTTTTAGAAAAAGGAAACAATACAATGAGTTAATAGAAAACCAGTTAAAAAACAATAACGATCAACAATCCTTAAAAAAGTGAAAAACTAATTTTTATTATAAAAGATATTTTTTTACCTTTGCGCGCTTAAATTATTTTTATGATGAGACCGTTAAAAGAATATAATATTTCTTTTACTGGCGTAAAACCAGGAGAACATCAATTTAAATATTTAATTAATAAGGAGTTCTTTGAAGCTTTTAACTATGATGATTTTTTAGATTCTAACGTAAATATTACGTTAGATTTTATTAAGAAAGATACTTTATTTGAATTACGTTTTAGTGCAAAAGGTAATGTTAAAGTTCTTTGTGACATCTCTAATGAGCCATACGATCAACCAATTCAAGGAAACTTGGATACAGTTGTTAAATTTGGTGAAGAGTTTAATGATGATAATGAGGATCTAATAATTATTCCTTTTAGTGAACATCAGATAAATGTTGCTCAGTTTATATTTGAAATGATTGTATTATCTGTACCGAGTAAAAGGATTCATCCAGGAATTGAAGATGGTACGTTGCAGTCGGATATTTTAGAAAAGTTAAAAGATTTACAACCAGGGAAAAGTAAAGAAAATGATGATATCGACCCAAGATGGGCAGATCTAAAAAAGTTAATAATAAATAAAAAACCATAGCAATGGCACATCCTAAAAGAAAAATCTCAAAGCAGAGAAGAGATAAAAGAAGACCACATTATAAGGCAGTTGCTCCGCAAATTGCTAAAGACCCTACAACCGGTGAAGCTCATTTATTCCATAGAGCTCATTGGCATGAAGGAAAATTGTACTACAGAGGTCAAATATTGATTGATAATGAAGAAAACTTGGCCTAATCAAAAAGTTTGAAAAACATAAAAAAACCCTCTTTTTTGAGGGTTTTTTTATGTTTTTGTGTTAAAAATTGACAAAAAATGTGTTTTTTGATCTATATCAATAATAAATTGCTTTACTTTGAAAACTGTTTTTTTAAAGTTTTTTGATTTTATATTATTTTCTTTTTTAATTACAATTAGAGGTTTTAATTATGAATAAAATTACTGCAGCAATAACAGCCGTAGGGAAATATGTTCCGGAATACATTTTAACTAACAAAGAGTTGGAAAAAATGGTGGATACAAATGATGAATGGATCATAACAAGAACCGGAATAAAAGAAAGAAGAATTCTAAAAGGAGAGAATAAAGGCTCGTCATTTTTAGCAATTAAAGCTGCAAAAGATCTTTTATCAAAAACAAATCTAAATCCTAAAGAAATTGAACTGATTATTGTTGCTACTGCAACTCCAGATATGCAAGCCGCATCAACCTCAGCTTTTGTAGCTTCTGAAATTGGAGCAACAGAAGCTTTTTCATTTGATCTTGAGTCGGCATGTTCCAGTTTTTTATACGGAATGTCAGTTGCTTCCAGTTATATAGAATCCGGAAAATATAAAAAAATATTATTGATTGGTGCTGACAGAAACTCATCAATGATAGATTACACTGACAGAACAACTTGTATCATATTTGGTGACGGAGCCGGAGCAGTTTTATTTGAACCCAACGAAGAAGGTTTAGGCTTATTAGATGAGTTGTTAAAAAGTGATGGTTCAGGAAGACAATTTTTAAAAGTTGAGGCTGGTGGATCAGTTCTTCCGGCAAGTAAAGAAACAGTAGAAAATAAAATGCATTTTGTAAGACAAGATGGTAAATCTGTGTTTAAAAATGCAATATTTAATATGGCTGATGTATGTGAAAAAATAATTCATAGAAATAATTTATCCAATGAAGATGTAGCTTGGTTGGCTGCACATCAGGCAAATAAACGAATTGTTGAATCTACTGCAAAAAGAATGAAGTTAGATGATTCAAAAGTAATGATGAATATTCAAAAATATGGAAATACTACCTCGGCTACTTTACCATTATTATTAGCTGATTATGAAAGTCAACTTAAAAAAGGGGATATAATAATATTTTCAACTTTTGGAGGAGGATTTTCTTGGGGATCAATTTATTATAAATGGGCATACAATTCATAGAAACAAAATAAATATAATATTATGGAATTAAAAGAGATTCAAAATCTGATTAAATTTGTTGCAAAATCAGGTGCCAACGAGGTAAAATTAGAAATGAAAGATTTTAAAATTACCATTAAAACAGGTGCAGGAGAAAAAGTGACTTCTATTGTTCAACAAGTTCCTGCAGCAACAGTTCAAGTAGTACCACAAACTGAGATTCAGGCTATTCCTGCTACTGAACAGAAAACAGAATCTGTAAATAAAAAAACAGATGAAGCAAATTCATATATTGAAATAAAATCTCCGATCATCGGTACATTTTATCGCAAACCTTCTCCAGACAAACCGCCATTTATTAAAGTTGGTGATAATGTTGAAGTAGGGGATACAGTTTGTATCATTGAGGCGATGAAATTATTTAATGAAGTTGAATCGGAAATATCAGGGAAAATTGTAAAGATCCTGGTAGATGATTCTTCACCGGTTGAATTTGATCAGCCATTATATTTGGTAGATCCTTCATAAAAAGAATCTAATTATTTATAGTTAGTTATATTGTTAAGATAGATTTTTTTGGTTTTAGATCAATTTATAATTATTGAAAATTATGTTTAAAAAAATATTAATTGCCAATAGAGGAGAAATTGCACTTCGAGTAATTAGAACCTGTAGAGAAATGGGTATTAGTTCGGTGGCAGTATATTCAACTGTTGATAAAGAAAGTTTACATGTTAAATTTGCAGATGAAGCAGTTTGTATTGGTCCGGCTTCAAGTAATGATTCGTATCTAAAAATGTCGAATATTATTGCAGCAGCAGAAATTACTAATGCTGATGCAATACATCCTGGCTATGGTTTTTTGGCAGAAAATGCCCGATTTTCTAAAATATGCGAAGAGCATGGTATAAAATTTATTGGCGCTTCGGCTGAAATGATCAATAAAATGGGAGATAAAGCTTCGGCAATTAAAACTATGAAAGAAGCTGGAGTTCCAACAATCCCTGGTTCAGAAGGAATAATAGCATCATTTTCAGAAACTGAAAAAATTGCAAAAAAAATAGGATATCCTGTAATGCTAAAAGCAACAGCAGGAGGTGGGGGTAAAGGAATGAGAGCGGTATGGAAACCAGAAGATCTGCAAAAGGCATGGGATTCTGCAAGAGCAGAAGCAAAAGCGGCTTTTGGGAATGATGATATGTATTTGGAAAAATTAATTGAAGAACCACATCATATTGAGATTCAAATTATTGGAGATTCAACAGGAAATGCTTGTCATCTATCAGAAAGAGATTGTTCAATACAACGTCGTCATCAAAAACTTACAGAAGAAACGCCGTCCCCTTTTATTACGAATGCATTGCGTAAAAAAATGGGAGAGGCAGCAATAAAAGCTTCTGAATACATTAAATATGAAGGAGTAGGTACAGTAGAATTTTTGGTTGATAAGAACAAGACTTTTTATTTTATGGAAATGAATACTCGTATTCAGGTAGAACATCCAATTACAGAACAAGTGATGGGTAATTTTGATTTGATTCGCGAACAAATTAAAATTGCAGATGGAATACCTATAACTGGAATTAATTATTTTCCAAATCAACATTCTATTGAATGTAGAATAAATGCAGAAGACCCATTTAATAATTTTAGACCATCGCCAGGAAAAATTACCACATTTCATGCCCCTGGAGGTCATGGTGTAAGAATCGATACACATGTTTATGACAGTTATATAATACCACCTTATTATGATTCAATGATAGCAAAACTTATAGTTACTGCTCAAACACGTGAAGAAGCTATAAGTAAAATGAAAAGAGCTCTGTCTGAATTTATCATTGAGGGTGTAAAAACAACCATACCTTTTCATATGCAGCTAATGGATAATCCCGAATATGTTGCAGGGAATTATACTACAAAATTTATGGAAGATTTTGAGATGAAACCAGAAGAATAGATATTACAACATACTTTTTTAAGGATATGATTTTCATATCCTTTTATTTTTTTAATGTAAATATTATAATGATGAAAAAAGATGACTTTAAGATTGATGGTATTGATAAAATTATTTTAAAAAATTTGATGCAAGATGCCAGAACACCTATTTTGAGTATAGCTAGAGAGGTAGGGATTTCGGGTGCTGCAATCCACCAACGTTTACGTAAGTTAGAAACTTCAGGATTAATATCAGGTTCGAAATTTATTATCAACCCAAAAGTATTGGGTTTTAAAACCCTGGCATTTGTAGGAATATTTTTAGATAGTTCAAGTAAATATAAAGAAGCAGTAAACAGATTAAAGGAGATTGATGAGGTTATTGAGAGTCATTATACTACAGGAAATTATGCAATTTTAGTAAAAATTTTATGTAAAGACAATGAGCATTTAATGCAAGTTTTAAATCATAGTATTCAAAACATTAAAGGAGTTTCAAGAACCGAAACATTTATATCTTTAGAACAACAAATTGACAGACAATTAAAAATATAATATTTATCTTCTGCTATTATAAATATTTAAATAATACAATAATGTAACCAATGAGCTTAATGCAGCTACTAAGTAAGTTCTAGCAGCCCATTTAAGTGCATCCTTAGCAGCTCCCTGCTCTTTATCAGTTAGCATATTTTTATTTTCTAGCCAAGCCAAAGCTCTATTACTGGCGTCATATTCAACGGGTAAAGTTATAATTGTAAAAATAACAGTAGCTGCAAAAAAGATGATTCCTGCAAGTAAGAGTTGAGGAAAAGAATTTACAGTGAATATTCCTGCAATTAATAAAAATGAAGCTAATTTTGAAGAGATTCCTACAGTTGGAACCAATTTTGAACGTAATTGAAGCCATGGATAAGCTGTTGCATGTTGAACAGCATGCCCGCATTCATGAGCGGCAACAGCTGCAGCCGAAGCATTTTGTTGGTTGTAAACAACTTCACTTAGATTTACAGTTTTAGTTTTGGGATTGTAATGATCAGTTAAAGAACCTTTTGTAGAAACTACTTTTACATCATTAATATTATTGTCTGCCAGCATTTTTTCGGCTATTTCTCTACCGCTTAAACCATTTTGTAAATGTAAACGGGAATAACGTTTAAATTTACTTTTTAATTGGTATTGCACAAACATTCCAATTCCACCAATAATCAAGATTAATAAATAAGCACCAGACATATTTTTATTTTTTAAATTTTAAAAATGTTTTTATAATATTGCAATAAATTTATAACATTAACTTTTCCAAAGCAAAATATATGGCAAATATACCAAATATTCTTTTAATTTATACCGGGGGTACTATAGGTATGGTAAAAGATTATCACACCAATGCATTGAAAGCATTTAATTTTAATCAAATTAAAGAAAAAATACCCGAACTAAATTTATTGGATTGCCGGATAAAAACAAAATTTTTTGATAAGCCTATTGATTCTTCAAATATGAGTCTAAAATATTGGGTTAAAATTGTAGATATCATTGAAAATAATTATGATAAATTTGACGGGTTTGTGATTCTAAGCGGTACTGATACCATGTCATATACCGCATCAGCTATTAGCTTTATGCTTGAAAACTTAAATAAACCTGTAATTTTTACAGGATCACAATTACCTATAGGTGATTTGCGTACAGATGCAAAAGAAAATTTGATTACTGCCATTCAAATTGCAGGTACTCAAGTTAATAATAAACCTAAAATAGTAGAAGTTTGTTTGTATTTTGAGTATAAATTGTATAGGGCGAATCGCACCACAAAAATTAGTTCCAGCCAATTTAACGCATTCCATTCACATAATTTTCCGCCCTTAGGAGAAAGTGGTGTTCATTTAGCTTTTAATGAATCCTTGTTACACAAGGCCGATCCTAATAAAAATTTAATTGTAAGAAAAAGAATTGAAGATAATATTGTGATTTTAAAATTGTTTCCTGGAATTACAAAACAAGTTGTACAAAGTATTTTAAATATTACTGGTTTAAGAGGTGTAATTTTAGAAACTTATGGATCGGGAAATGCACCTACAGATAAATGGTTTATAGATTTATTAAAAGTGAGTATTAAAAATAAGGTACCTATAGTAAATGTAACCCAGTGTATAAATGGAAGTGTTCTTTTGGGATATTATGAAACAAGTAGTATTTTAAAAGAAATTGGCATTATTAGCGGGAAAGATATTACTACAGAATCCGCTATTGCAAAAATGAAATATTTATTGGGAGAAGGTATATTGTTTAAAGATTTTAAAGCGATATTCGAAAAACCATTGCGAGGAGAGATGAGTTATTAACAAAAATGTTAATTTTTTTTGCTTTAATTTTTTCAAACAAATATTTTTTTGTTACTTGCCGCTTAATTATCATAAACACTTTAGGAGAGGTGGCCGAGCGGCTTAAGGCGCACGCTTGGAAAGCGTGTTTATAAGAGATTGTAACAAGGGTTCGAATCCCTTTCTCTCCTCAGAATGTGTTTTATAAGATAAAAATTTATATCTTTAACCCGTTAACTAAATTATAATATAAAGATTTACAAAAATGAAAAAATTATTTACTACACTGACAATTACAGGCTTAATGGTATTGAGTTCAGCACAAAGCATTTACGCACAAGCTGAACCTGTTCTTGATGACAAAACTTTTCACCAAATTTTAAAACAACGTTTTATTGAAGGTGGT
>DAOUPQ010000021.1 GCA_030626085.1 Flavobacteriia bacterium | reverse complement strand
GAGAGGTAACTATCAGGAAATCCCCCGCGAATCCATAAAAGATTAATGTTGCTGATTTCAATATTTCCAATTTCTAATATATTTATTGGGAAAAGTTCAAAATATGAAATTCGACCCGCAAGTGATTCGCTCGATTGTTTAAGAAGATCCATAGATGCCGAGCCTAGAAAAAGAAATAAAGCAGATCTATTTCCTTCCTGTCGTTCTTTGTCAATCAATCCTCTAAATTGTGGAAATGATTCAGGTATTCTTTGGATCTCATCTAAAATAATTAACTTATTTTTGTTTTCATGATATAACATTTTTATATCTTGAACTTTGATTAAATCTAGATTATCTTCTAAATCAAAATAAACAGAATCTATTGTTTTTGATAATTGTTTGGCTAAAGTAGTTTTTCCAACTTGTCGCGGACCTAACAAGGCTACAGAAGAACTCGTTTCTATAGATTTCTTTATAATATTTTCTAACCTTCTAACTAACATCTATGCAAATATAATATAAAATATTGAAATTACATAGTTAAAAAATTATATAAACTTTAAAGTGAGTCAGCGGGTGAATTAACCTTTGTGAAAATATTCACCCGTTGACTGGATGAAATATAATTTTAAAAAAATGGGTACATTATTTTCTATTTGGAAATAAATTATAGATAATAGGTAGATAAAACATTTTGTATTTACTATTAACCATCATTATAGAACACCTTTTCTTTTACAAAATAACAGTAAGTCTTTTGTATTATGAAGGTTTGCTTTTTTAAGAATATGTTTTCTGTGTGTAGCTACGGTATGATCACTGATATTTAGTTTTTCAGCGATTTGATTGGTAGTTTGTTCATTTTTAATTTCGATAATGATCTCTTTTTCTCTTTCTGTAAAAAAGTCGTTATATGCTTTGTAAATTTGGTTTCTAAAAGCTTTTACATCTAGATTTTTTGCATGAAAAAACCAATTAACGCAAAAAGGGCTTTCTAAAAATGAAATATCCGTTAATTTTACTAAAATATGTGTCATCATACCCTCATCATTTGTATGATAAGCAGTAGATTGGCTTAGGATGTTTATAAAAGAGTCATCGTCTTTTCTAATTCTATAAGTCATTTGTAAATTAACATCAGAGCATTGATAAGGTGTACTTAAACAATGTAAAATTGTTGCTTTGGTAATACGGTTAATGGTTTCAATATCTTCAGGGTGATACTTATCTAAAATAAATTCTAAAGTAATATTCTCTTCTTGAAAACCCAATAAGTTATGGAAACCATTATGATATATTACTTTATTTTTGTTTAGATCAAAAATATAGAAACATTCTTTTGAATTGATCAGATCTTTTTCAGAAATTTTAATTTCTTTTGGTTTAAAACCATTCTTACTTAATGAAGCAGATACCAGTGTGAAAAATTCACTCATATTTTTCTCCTCAATGTTCACAGTGTTGATTTTTTTTGGTTAAAGAAAAAATAATATGATTTAAAATAATAGTTTTTTAAAAAAGGATAAGTAAAATTATTATATGGAATAATTTTGTAACTCATTTTGGGGTCTAGTTGTTATTGATAAATATTGTACTATTGTATAAACGATAGTTTATTATATTTATTACATTTTTAAATTCGTTTGGCAGTTTATGAGGCTTATATTTAGAAGGTTGGGAGAATAAGATTTAATATTATAATTCAAGATTGCTATATAAAAATGTGGAATTTTGAATAAAAATATTTTGATTAATGGTTTAAAGAAAACGATCAAACGCTTGAATGTTTCTCACTCAACCAAAGAAATCTCTTCACCAACTTCCAAATCAAATTGTTTTCTAAACCAATAAACAAAAAAGTATAAAATTGGCGTATCTAATAAAGCGACAAGCAGTTTGTATAAAAAACCGTTTAAAAGTAGGATTCCAAACAATTTCCATTCAATAACACCAAAAGAACAGAGTAAAAATAATACCGTTAAAGTATCTAAGAATTGTGAAGAAATTGTAGAAAAGTTATTGCGCAACCACAAATGTTTGCCTTTGGTCTTTACTTTCCAGAAATGGTAAATTCTGATATCAACAAATTGAGCTACTAGGTACGCCATCATTGATGCCAAAACTGCCAAAGCTGATAAACCAAAAACATTATGAAATATTTTATCTCCAACAGGCGACCATTCTGTAGCCGGAGCAATATCAGAAAGCATAATGATCAATAAAGAAAATACCGAAGCAAAGATTCCGGCAATTACAACTTGATTTGCTTTTTTCTTGCCATAGATCTCTGAGATCAGATCCGTTACTAAAAAAGTAATTGGATAAGGTAAAATGCCAACAGAAATTTCAAAATTGTACCAACCTAAAAAATTAAATGAAAAAAACTTCTGAAATATCAAGTTAGAAACAACCAATGAAGCAATAAAAACTGAAGCTAAAATCAGGTATATATTGAAAGCGAGATTTTTATTTTTTGCAGTCATGTTCTATACACTTGCCCCATATCTTTTAATACTTCTTAAATATTGAATTCTACTACATAACCTTCCCAGTTTCTCACATTAAAAACAGTACCGTCTTCAAAAATTAAGTATTGTCCTTTAATACCTTTTAATTTTCCTTGATAAGCCGGAGTTTTGTCTAAATTCAGACTTTTAATTTTTGTGGGATATTGATTGACAGGAAAATCAATTTCAGTTTCTTTACTTTTATTTTCTAGATAGTAAGGTTTAACTTCGTTGGGAAGAAAAGGAAAGAGTTTTTCTTTTTCTTTATTAAGATCAATATCTATCACATTATTTGTAAGCATTTTACGCCAGTTTGTCTTATCGGATACATGTTCTTTTAAAGCTATTTCGGCAATTCCTGCTAAATAACGATTTGGCACTTCAATAATTTCAATTGCTTCATGAGCTCCCTGATCGATCCAGCGGGTTGGAAGTTGAGATTTACGTGTAACACCCACTTTTACATTGCTTGAATTTGCCAGATAAACGATGTGCGCTTGTAATTGCGCTGCTTTTTCATAAGCCAGATCGCGATCTTCAATATTGAGATGGGCTTTACTCAGTTCAGGTCTCATGATCCAGTCACCGGTTTGCGGCATCTTGTAGAAGCAGTCGTAACAAAATCCCTGACGGAAGATCTTTTTATCTTTGCCACAGCTAAGACATTGATATTTTTTAAAGGAAATTTCTACATTTTTATCTAATAATTGATTAAGGTTTAAAAAATCACTTTCCAGATCTAAATAATATTGAACCGGAGAAGCATTTTCTGTGATCATTTTTTTTAATACTCCTGAATACTTCATAATAGATTTTTATGTGATTAAAGAACAAAGAAGATCGATTAACGATTTTGATGTGTCAAACTCAAAATAGTATCGACCGGTTTTTACCTTAAGCTTATCACCCTTATCGTTTTCTTCACTTTTTCGGCAATATTTCTTGCCTCATCCACATCTTTATTTACAATGGTTACATGCCCCATTTTTCTAAAAGGACGGGTTTCTTTTTTACCATAAATATGTGGTGTTACACCATCAATTTTTAGTATTTCTTCCATATTCTTATAAACAACATCACCAATAAAACCTTCTTCACCAACTAAGTTTACCATGATTCCTGCGACTTTACTTTCAGGATTCCCTAAGGGCAAATTTAATATGGCGCGTAAATGCTGTTCAAACTGATTCGTATAACTTGCTTCAATACTGTAATGACCGCTGTTATGTGTTCTTGGTGCAACTTCATTAACCAATATATCATCATTTTTTGGTTGAAACATCTCGATGGCTAATAAACCAACATGTTTAAATGCATCAGCTACTTGCAATGCTATTTTTTCTGCTTTTTTGGCAATTTTCTGATCAATTCTTGCCGGACAAATTACATATTCTACCTGATTGGCAGTTGGGTGAAATTCCATTTCCACAACGGGGTAAATTTTGGTTTCACCATTTTTATTTCTGGCAACGATAACTGCCAATTCATTTTTAAAAGGAATTAGATCTTCGGTTATACATTCAACATCCGGTAAAGAATCCAAATCGGTTTGTGATCTGATAATCTTTACTCCGGTTCCGTCATAACCAAATTGAGCAGATTTCCATACAAAGGGAAAATTAATTTTATTTTTTAATTCTGATAAAGTATTGAACCGATCATACTTGGCCGTTGGAATATTATGTTTAGTAAAAAAATCTTTTTGTTTGCCTTTATGCTGAATAATTTGTAAAATATTTGGTTGGGGATATATGGCTAAACCTTCTCTTTCTAACTGTAAAAGAGCTTCAATATTAACGTGTTCAATTTCAATGGTCAGCAGGTCAACTAATTTGCCAAAATTGTAAACCGTTTGATAATCCATTAGGTCACCTTGGTGAAACTCATTACAAATATCCGCACAGGGTGCATTATCGGCTCCATCAAGTATTACTGTAAAAACATCAAATTTTTGAGTTTCGGCAAGTAACATTCTACCCAATTGTCCACCACCCAAAACACCAAGTTTAAAATTTGAAGAAAAATAATTTTTCACAAGTATACTATTAAAAGTTTGTAATTTGTAAAGTATTACCAACCACAACAACTCTGTATTGTCTTGCGGCATACTTAACGCCATCTGTCATTGGCGCTCCATTTAAAATATTAAACTCGCTATTATCACAAGGACAAACCATGGTCATGCCATTTTTAACTACCATTTTTGAACAGGTCTGAGGTGTAAAATGCGGTGCGCTCCGTTCAAATGCAATATAATTATTGGTGTTCATATGGTAAATAATTATTCCGCTGATTCCACCTTGAGTGTAAGACCAACCACCAACAACTTGTAAATTGATATACTCGGGATTATTTAAAAATACCACCTCGTTAACCGGAAAATTAGGTAACAGGCTCTGATCAGCAATATCATCAGAGCTACATGAAAATAATCCTAAAAAAAGGATGGTAAAGATTAATTTTTTCATTGAAAAATATTTTTTGCAAGATACAATTAATTTGATTTTAAAATATTTTGTATATTTGTATTTGAATCTCATTCCGAAAATCTTTGGACTTGGGATTTTTGTATTTATATTATCAGACAAAATGTAGCATTATGAGTGACGTAGAATATTACACTGAAGAAGGATTAAAAAAATTACGTGGTGAATTGGATCAGTTAGAGCATGTAGAGCGCCCGAGAATTACAAAAGCAATTGCAGAAGCAAGGGATAAAGGTGATTTGAGTGAAAACGCAGAATATCACGCAGCCAAAGAAGAACAATCATTATTAGAATTTAAAATAGCACAGTTTAAAAATACACTTTCAAAAGCGAGGTTAATAGACGAATCACAATTAGATGCTTCTAAGGTTTTGGCATTATCAATAGTTAAGATTAAAAATATTGATAATAATATAGAGTTTGAATATACTTTGGTTGCTGATGCTATAGCAGATTTATCAAAAGGTAAAATATCAGTAAACTCGCCTATTGGCCATGGTTTGTTGGGAAAAAAAGTAGGTGATATCGCTGAAATTCAAGTACCAAATGGTATCATGAAATTTGAAATTTTAGAAATTTCTAGATAATGATAAAATTCTATAAATCATGAGTACGATCTTTACAAAAATTATTCAAGGAGAAATACCAAGCTATAAAATAGCAGAAAATGATGATTTTTATGCTTTTTTAGATATCAATCCTAATGCCAAAGGGCATACTTTGGTAGTGCCTAAAAAAGAAGTGGATAAGATCTTTGATCTTGATGAAAAAACTTATACAGGATTAATGCAATATTCTTTTAAAATTGCCAAGGCTATAGAAAAAACCATTCACTGCGAAAGAGTTGGTTTAACAGTAATTGGCCTAGACGTACCTCATGTGCATGTACATTTAATTCCGTTAAACAGTATGGCAGACGCAACTTTTGGTAAAAAAGAAAAATTATCTCAGAAGGAATTTGAAAGTATAGCAAAAAATATTGGCAAAAACCTGTAGCTAATCAATAGTTTTTAATTCGATCATAAAACTTGTGCCAATTCCCATTTCAGATTTTTTAATATAAATTTTACCTTTGTGATAATCTTCAATAATTCGTTTGGCAAGTGATAATCCTAATCCCCAGCCACGTTTTTTTGTAGTGTAACCCGGGTCAAATATTTGTCTGTAAAGTCGCTTTGGCAATCCCTTACCGGTATCGGTGATCAAAACTTTAGCATACGAATTATCTTGAAAAACAGTAATTGTCAGTTTCCCCTTACCCTGCATGGCATCGATGGCATTTTTAACCAGATTTTCGATAACCCAACTATACAATTGCACATTAAGATCTACAAAAATCGGATTATCTTCATTATTAATAAATTTAAAATCAATTTGTTTAAAGCTTCTAGACTGTATATAATCAAAGGCATTTTTAGTTTCTTCAACAATATCGTGTTTTGAGAGTTTCGGAATTGAACCAATTTTTGAAAAACGATCGGCAATAGTGTTTAATCTTGAAACATCTTTTTCAATTTCATTGACAATATCTTCGTTTGTATTTTCTAATCGTAAAAGCTCTACCCAGCCCAGCATTGACGAAAGTGGTGTACCAATTTGATGTGCTGTTTCTTTTGCCATTCCCGCCCAAAGTTTGTTTTGCTCTGCAATTTTATTCTGCTGAAAGACCAAATAAATAATAGTACCAAACAATAATAATATCAGTAATAAACCCAGCGGATAAAATTGTAATTTGTTTAACAGATCAGAATCCCGATAATATATATTCTGTGTAACATTAACATTATCAACTTTATAGTGTACAACAAGAGGGTTATTTTCCTCTTTCATCTTAATGAGTTGCCGACTTAAATATAACCTGTCATCAACCGGTAATGAAGTAAATTTTTTTGAGTTTGTAACACCTAAATTTGCCCAACGAAAAATATCGCCATTATCATAAGTAATGATCATAGGAATACTTTTGTTACTTTCAATTATTTTATTTTCAAGAGATATATCAACATCCAGATCCGGATTGTTAAAGTTTTCATAGGCAGTTGCCAAAACTTCCATCTTTAGGCGTTCTTCATTTTTAAATTTCCTGAAGAACTGATTGGTATTCCATAAGATCAATGCAACTATTAAAAAAGATGCAATAATCAGTACCCATTTTAGGGTGTTTTTATAGTCAGGGAGGTTCATTAAACTTTCAATAGATTATATTTTGCATTATAACATAAAAATAATTTAGATATTATAATAAATGCAAATATTGGGCTCTTTTGTTAAAAAATCAAGACAATTGTTAACAATTATTTTTTAAAATATTTTAATTGCCAAATTACATAGTTTTTTGAAGTATCAAGATCATGTATTTTGGGAGGCACAAAAAATTTAAAAGAATCAAATTACTAATTATCATAAATAATTTTGAAAAGCAAATTCATTTTGTTTAAGTTACTGCACATCCTAAAAATTAACATCAAAAAATGATGTTGATAAGTTTGCATAAGAGAATAAAAAAATCATAGGACTCAATACAATTGAAAAGCATAAATTTGCACAAGAATTTTAAAAAGGTAATGTAGAAAGCACAGGAAAAGTGTTTTTAATAAACAAAAAAGTATAAAAATATGGAAGTAACCGGAAAAATTAAAAAAATTGATGAGACCAAAACTTTTGGTAATAATGGTTTTAGAAAACGTGAAGTAGTCGTTACTACAGATGAACAATATCCTCAATTTTTATTGATCGAGTTTATTCAGGATAAATGCGATCTGTTAGATAGTTATAATGTTGGAGAAGATGTGAAGATCAGTATTAATTTACGTGGTAGAGAATGGATCAATCCAGAAGGTGAAGCAAAATATTTCAATGCAATTCAGGGTTGGAGAATTGAAAAAAGACAAGAAGGCTCTGCTGAAGTGCCTCCTATTGAATCAATGGATGGTTTTGAGCCAGCCAATAATGTTAATGATGATGAGCCTGATGATTTGCCGTTTTAGATTAAATTTTTATTTATGATTAAAGTTATTAATATTTTACTGCTACTTTTTTTCTTTAACAGTTGTACTTCCTCAGAAAGTCCGCCTGAGAAAACTCCTTACGTGACAATTAGTAATATGAATTTAGTTGAAGGGGATGATAGTAATAAAATACTTGATTTTACAATTTCATTGCGCGAAAGTCATTCTAAGGATGTTGTATTAAAATATTATACTGAAGATGCTTCGGCTTTTCAAGAGCTTGATTATAAAAAAAATGGAGGTCAGATAACAATTCCAGCAGGTAAAAACAGCGTTTCAATTCCTCTTGAAATTATTTCTGATAATATCAGAGAAGGCGATGAGATATTTCTTATTAGGTTTGAGCAGGTTGCTAATGTTGATTTCAATCAGATTCAAGCCCAAATTTTGATCAGTAATAATGATACTGATCTGCCATATAGCAATGAAGATTATATTACTCCAATATCTTATGAAGGATGGAATCTTGCATGGGCAGATGAATTTGAAGGGAATGAGATCAATAAGAATTGGTGGACTCATGAAATTGGTAATGGTGATAACGGATGGGGAAATAGTGAAATTGAGTATTATACTGACGCCAAAGAAAACTCAAGAGTTGAAAATGGTAAACTAATTATTGAAGCACGTAATGATTCATGGAATGGGCATAAATTTACTTCGGCAAGAATGATCACAAAAGATAAAAAATCGTTTAATTATAGTAGGATTGATATTAGGGCAAGAATACCATTTGGTCGGGGAATTTGGCCTGCAATTTGGATGTTAGGAGATAATATTGATCAAGTTAGCTGGCCTGCCTGTGGTGAAATAGACATCATGGAATTGATAGGAAATCACCCTTCAACCAGTCATGCTACAGTACATTTTGGAACTGATTTTGCAAGTCATAAGTACAGTGGAGATAGTTATATTATTTCCAATGAAATTTTTAATGATAGATTTCATGTTTTTAGTGTTATTAGAGAGGCTAATATATTGTGGTTTTTTGTAGATGATATATTGATCTATGAATTTAGTTCTAATGACACTCAGGGAATGTCATATCCGTTTAATCAAGATTTTTTTCTTATTTTAAATGTTGCAATTGGAGGTAACTGGCCGGGAAATCCGGATGGTACAACTCAATTTCCGCAGCAAATGATTGTTGATTATATTCGTGTATTTGAAAAGAATTAATAATTCTTTAAATATGATTTTTTTAGGAAAAGAACTTATGTTTCCCAATATTGAAACTGCTAGTTCTGAAGGCATTGTTGCAATAGGGGGAGATCTATCTCCTGAAAGATTGATCTTGGCATATAAAAGCGGTATTTTTCCATGGTATAATGAAGGAGAACCAATTATTTGGTATAGTCCGGATCCGAGAATGGTACTTTATCCAAAGCAGTTAAAAGTCTCTAAAAGTATGCAACAGGTTTTGAGAAAAGGAGATTTTCAAATAACTTATGATCAAAATTTTAAGGAGGTTATTCATCATTGTAAGAATATTTATAGAAAAAATCAAGGTGGAACCTGGATCACCAATGCAATGGAAGATGCGTATATAAAATTACATGAAATGGGTATAGCAAGATCTGTAGAAGTTTGGCAAAACAATGAATTGGTTGGTGGATTATATGGAATAGACCTAAAGGCCAGCAAGGCAGGGGAGGGTAATATTTTTTGTGGTGAAAGTATGTTCAGTACGGTGAGCAATATGTCAAAAATTGCCTTTGTTTACCTTAGCCAAAAGTTAGAAAAAGAAAACTATAAAATAATTGATTGCCAGGTTTACAATGCACATCTGGCAAGTTTAGGAGCCCAAGAAATTCCTAGACATGAATTTATAAAAGCGTTAGATCTTTAAATACTTTTTACTTTTTTTCACGCGAAGACTGCTAAAATAATATGTAAAGTTCACAAAGAAATATTAGTTTCACTCCATTTCTCACTTCCGACTATTTTACTTTTTGCTTTAAACTTTCCTTTTTAATGTATATTTGCCTTATAAAAATTTTTGCAAATGGATATTAAAAATGCACAACTCGAAGTTGATAACTGGATTAAAAAACACGGAGTTCGTTATTTTAATGAGCTTACCAATATGGCTCAATTAACGGAGGAAGTTGGTGAAGTAGCCCGAATTATCGCTCGCAGGTATGGTGAGCAAAGTGAAAAAGAAAGCGATAAAAACAAAGATCTTGGAGAAGAACTAGCCGATGTTTTATTTGTTGTGCTTTGTCTTGCAAATCAAACAGGCATAGATCTTCAAAAATCATTTGATAAAAAACTGGAAATAAAAACGAAACGCGATCATGATCGCCATCACAATAACAAAAAATTAAGATAAAATGATTAAAAAATTTCAGGAATATCCATTTTGGAAAATAGCTGTTTTATCAGCAATATTATTTTTTATAATTGTAGTGATTATTGAACTTTTTATATCACTGGTCAGAAGTGAGACAGCATCAGATATTACTACAAAATATCTAAGTCAGGAATTCTTATTTTCCAAAGCGGTTGGGGCAATTGTTTATGGTTTGATCATCGCTTTTTTTTACAGGCGTAAAGCCAAGAAACTTCAGGAAAGATCAAACAAAAAGGTTTGATCATTATTCTCAAAGATTTTTTTTAATTCCCTTTAATCGATCTGTATTAAATTAATATTACTTTCCCTAACTTTTTTATTTAATACTTTGATATCAGTATTGAAGATTGAGTATAGATCAGCTAATTCTTTATCAATTTCCTTAAAAATTTCATTTTTAAAAGCAACAGCCTGGTCGGTTGGTTTAAAATTACCCATTGAAGTAAGTGAATTCAAGTGCCCTAATTTGTTGTTTAACTTGATAGGAAAATTAAGCGGATCTTGAGAACTCTTACTTTTTGTTTGATACAGATTATTCTCAATTGTGGCCATTTCCTTTAAAATTCTATCAGCAAAATCAATTAAATCTTTATATTTTTCTTTATCAGGAATCGATTTTTTAAGCTGTTCAATTTGGGGATTAACTTTAGAAATATTTTTTAAAGCTTTATGAATTTCGGTTAATTTATCTCTAACTTCTATTGTAAAGTCAAATTGAGCCTGCATATCTTCTGCAGAAGCTTCACTTCTTGGATCTTTTAGAATTGTAAACTCTTTTGTTCTGGTAATTTTATTTTTTGTCAACTCAACTAAATAATTTCCGGGCAAAGTTTTTGGTCCGCTAAGCGAAGCCCACCACAAGATCATTCCTTCTACTTTTTCTGCATCCTGATATTTTAAATTCCAGTTAAACTGATTGCTTCCAGGTTTTACCTTTAGTTCTTCTTCTTTTTTATCTTTATCAGGATGAGTTGAAAATTTCTTAATAATATTTTTGTTTTTATCTAAAAACGTTAGTGAAATGGTATCTGTTTTGGCGGTATCTTTTACATAAAAATTAATTGCTACACCACCATTATGGTTTTGACCTTTAGTTTTTGAAGATTTTCCGTTTCCTCCACCCATTCTGTAGCTATCCATGGGTTTATACAAAATAAGATCATTTTTAATTAAGTCGTTATTTATTTGATGTAAAGGTGTAAGATCATCGATGATCCAAAAAGATCGTCCTTGTGTAGCGGCGATCAAATTATCATTTTTAATTGCAAGATCAGTAACGGGAACAATGGGTAGATTTAATTTAAATTTTTGCCAGCTATTTCCATCATCAAAACTTATATACATTCCTCTTTCTGTTCCGGCATACAATAATCCTTTTCTTTTAGGATCAGCTCTTAACGCTCTTGTAAAATCTTCGTTATCAATTCCATTCACGATCAATTTCCATGATTTTCCATAATTTTCCGTTTTGAATATATAGGGTTTATAATCACCCGATTTGTATTTTGTACCTACAATATATGCACCTCCTTTTACAAAAGGATTTATTTCAATACAATTTATCATCATCCATTCGGGCATGTTTTTAGGTGTTATATTTTGCCAGTCTTTGCCACCATTTTTTGTGATATGAACCAATCCGTCATCCGAACCAGTCCAAATTAGATCTTTTTCAAAAGGAGATTCAGTTGCAGCAAAAATGGTTCCATAATATTCAACACCTGTATTATCTTGTGTAATTGGGCCACCAGAAGAAACTAATGTCTTTGGATCGTTTTTAGTGAGATCCCCACTAATAACTTCCCAGGATTGACCCTCGTTATAGGTTACGTGTAAATGATTAGAAGCTGCATATAGTTTTTTTGGATTATTAGGTGAAAAGAAGATAGGAAAATTCCATTGAAAACGATATTTAAAATCTTCTGCTCCATGTCCCATTGGGTTATCAGGCCATACATTAATGGCTCTATATTCTTTAGTTTTGTGATTAACTCTTGTAAAAAAACCATCATAACTTCCGGCATAAACGATGTCATTATTTTTAGGATCAATAGCTATATGAGCACTTTCTCCACCTGCAGTTGATTCCCAGTCTTTTTCACCAATAAATCTGCCATCTGTTCTGTGAAAAATTCGTACAGTTGAATTGTCTTGTTGTGCACCGTATATCCTGTAAGGGAAATGATTATCAGTTGCAACTCTATAAAATTGAGATGTAGGTTGGTTGTGATAGGTTGACCAATTTCTTCCGGCATCATAACTCACCTGAGCACCTCCATCATCACCAATGATCATTCGTTGGTTATCTTCAGGAGCAATCCAAAGGTCGTGATGGTCACCATGTGGCGCATTAAATTTTTCAAAGGTCTTTCCTCCGTCTTTTGAACGGTGATATTGTACATTTAATACATATATAATTTTTTCATCTTGAGTATCAGCATAAATACGCGTATAATACCAAGCACGTTGCCGTAGTTTACGTTCGCTATTGATCAATTTCCAAGTTTTGCCGGCATCAGTTGATTTGTAAATACCACCCTTTTTATTTTCTATCAGTGCCCAAACAATATCAGAATTAACAGGAGAAACGGCAATGCCACTAATGCCCCAAATACCTTTGGGCAAACCTTCATTTTTTGAAATATTTTTCCATGTTTCTCCGCCATCTATACTTTTCCATAAAGCAGAACCATCACCACCACTTGAAAGGCTATATGGAGTTCTTCTTACATTCCATGTAGTTGCATATAAAATTCTGGGATTATTTGGATCAATGATCAAATCAATTGCACCTGCATCAGCATTGGCAAATAGAACTTTTTCCCACGATGCACCTCCGTTAACAGATTTATAAACACCTCTTTCGTTTGAAGATTTATACAGATCACCTAAAACAGCTGCATAAACAATATCAGAATTTTTAGGATGGATCCTGATTCTGGGAATATGCCTTGAATTTTCCAAACCAATATGTTTCCATGTTTTTCCGGCATCAACAGATTTCCACATTCCATCTCCCGAAGAAACATTTCCTCTAACAGTTTTTTCGCCATTACCAACATAAATTACATTATTATCCCATTCGCTTACAGCAACCGCACCAACTGAGCCTCCAAAAAAACCATCAGAAATATTTTTCCAGGTATTGCCTGCGTCAGTAGTTTTCCAAACACCACCTCCAGCAGCACCCATATAAAATAGATTTGCTTTGTTTGAAACACCCGTAACTGCAGCACTTCTACCTCCTCTAAAAGGACCAATATTACGCCACTGCATTGCGTTATAATATTTCTCTGAAAATTTGCTTACATTTTTTTGTGCCTTACCTTTGTAGTTTGCAAATAACAGAATACAAATAAATAATAGACTTATTTTTTTCATAATATGGAACTATGTTGAATAGGATGCTAAAATTAATAATAAAAATAACCTGAAGAAATTTAATAAATGAATTTATTCTTAGATTTTACAGATAAACATATAACCAATACCAAGATTATTATTTCAAGTTCAAAAAGTGAATCCAATAGATTGTTGATCTTACAAAGTTTTTTTAATGATCTTATATTAGAAAATTTGTCTGATTCGGATGATACCAAACATTTACAAGAAGCATTATCTTCTAATAGTAAAATAATTGATATCGGTCATGCCGGAACTGCTATGCGCTTTCTAACTGCTTTTTTCTCTGTTAAAGAAGGAAGTGAAATTATTTTAACCGGATCTGAACGTATGCAAAACCGACCAGTAGAAATTTTGGTAGAAGCATTGAAATCTTTGGGAGCGGATATTGAGTATTTAGAAAAACCCGGATTTCCACCATTAAAGATAAAAGGTAAAAATATTACCGTTAAAAAAGTTAAAATTCAGGGAAATGTGAGTAGTCAATATATTTCAGCTTTATTATTAATAGCACCATCACTTAAAAATGGTTTGGAAATCGAGTTACTTGGTAAAATTACTTCAGTTCCCTATATTAAAATGACTTTAGCATTACTTGATAAGGTTGGTGTATCTTATTCATGGAATGAAAATATTATCAAAATTGAACCTGTAAAAAGCATAAAACCGCAAACCGTAGTAGTTGAATCTGATTGGAGCTCGGCTTCTTATTTTTATAGTTTGATCGCATTAAGCGAAGCAGGAACAATAATTTCATTATTATCTTATAAAAATGGAAGTTTGCAGGGAGATAGTGCTTTGGTTGATATTTACAAGTATTTTGGGGTAGCAACCAAATTTGATAAGGGTAAGATTATACTGACCAAAAAAAATATTGATCCTAAACCATTATCTTTAAACTTGATAGATTATCCCGACCTGGCACAGACTATTGCCGTAACTTGTTTCGGATTGAGAATTGCTTGTGATCTTACAGGTTTGCACACGCTAAAAATAAAAGAAACCGATAGATTGGTAGCACTTAAAACTGAGTTGGAAAAGTTAGGTGCTCAAGTTGAAATAACCGATAAAAGTTTACACTTAAAAGAATCAGATCATATCAATAAAAATACTGCTATTGACACCTATAATGATCACCGAATGGCAATGGCTTTTGCACCACTTGCATTAAAAGTTCCAATAACAATTAATAATGCAGAAGTTGTTACAAAGTCATTTACCTCTTTTTGGGACGTATTTAAAAGTGTATTCAGATAAGATTATTTATCAGTTTAAATCAGGTATAATGCTATTTGTGTTCTATTCCCTTTTAATTAATTTCCTAACTGTTATACCTTTTTCAGAATAGATCTTGATCATATAAATACCTCTGGATAAATAGTTTGTTGGTATAGCATTAAAATCTGAATTGATCTCTTTTACTCTTTGACCTAAAATTGAATAGATCTCAATTTTGCTTAAAGGAAGTTTTGAATCTACCGTTAATATATCAGAAACTGGATTTGGGTATAATATTAAACCTTCGGTTAACAATTCATCGTCTACTCCTAGATAGTTTTCACAATCAGTAGAATATGCAGTTGTTGCATCTACCACCCAACCGGATGGTATGTTATCTATTTGTTCTTGAGCAACTTGAATACAAGCCAATGGATTATTTGTAAGATCCAGAACGCTAAGAATACTATTATTAGAAACATCTAATGAAGTAAGCTTACTTTCCCGAGCATTTAAAGTTCTTAAATTGGGAACATTAGAAATATCTAATGAAACAAGTCCTGTATTATTAGCCTCAATTTGCGATAATCTAATATTTGGAGCAACTAGTGCTTTCTGACTATCTTTAGAGTTTATATATTTAGGAGGCTCAACTCTTGTTAATTCTAAACCCTCGAGCTTCGTATTATCAGCCACACTTAAAATTCTTAATTTAGGATTATAGGATACATCTAAATATTTAATATCATTATTACTACAATTTAAACTTAGTAATTTTATGTTGTCTGTCACATTTAAACTTGCAAGAAAATTATTTTGGTAGGATAAACCCCCTAATACAATATTTGTATTTACTTCTAAATTTGTAAGTTTATTATTATAGCAAATAAGATCTACTAAAGAAGTACAATTATTCACTTCTAAATTTGTAAGTCCATTATCATTGCAAGTTAATAACCATAAATAAGGTTTGTCATTTACAATTAAAGTTGATAATAGATTATTATCACAATTTAATCTAGTTAAGTTATCATTATTAGTTAAATCTAATTTTTCAAGTTGATTATAGTTACAACGTAAATTTGCTAAAGCAGTATTCTGACTTACATCTAATTTTTT
>DAOUPQ010000108.1 GCA_030626085.1 Flavobacteriia bacterium | reverse complement strand
GTATGATAGATTTAAGAAATGAATTCATTATGGCTACTGTAAAAACAGGATACAGTAATAAAAATGGTGATGTAACCAAAAAACATCTTAATTTTTATAAAGCAAGAAGTAAATATATCGGAGCTATCATCCCTGAACCATTGTATTTAGATAAAGGCTTACGCGAGCTGCCAACTCAAATGGGTATTGATAATGATGAAAAATTAGATGGACTGATAAAATTAACCGATACAATTCATCAAGGTGGAGCAAAAGCAATAGCTCACTTAAATCACCCGGGGAGAATAGTTAATCCTAAAATACCCGGAAATTACTTTGTTTCTTCAACTGATAAAGCCTGCGAAAATGGAGGTGCAAAACCAACTGCTTTAGATGCTATTGGTATGAAAATGGTAAAAGATTTACATGTTCAGGCAGCCATTAGAGCTGAAAAAACAGGTTTCGATTATATAGAACTTCAATTTGGTCACGGTTATTTATTTGCTCAATTTATTTCAGAAGCTGTAAATGACAGAAAGGATGAGTATGGCGGTATTTTTGAAAATAGAATTAAATTTCCACTTGAAGTTTTAGATGCTGTTAAAAAAGCTTCAAATCTTGGAATTATTGCTCGAATTAGTGGAGATGAAATGACTCCAAATGGGATCAAAATAGATGAAATGCAAAAGTTCTCAAAAATCCTTTCCAAAAAAGGTGTGGATGCAATTCATGTTTCTGCCGGAACAGCCTGCTCTACACCTCCATGGTTTTTTCAGCACATGTTTGTTCCTAAAGGTAAAACATGGCAATTGGCCGATAAAATTAGAGAAGTTATCAATATTCCTGTGATTTATGTAGGGCAGATAAATGAATTTAAAGACATTGATAAAATAAAAAAACAAGCTAAGGGTAGTTTTATAGCGATAGGGCGCCCTCTAGTGGCAGATCCTGATTTTATTGGTAAATATCTTGGTGAAGTTATTGAGAATGTTCGTCCGTGTCTGGCATGTAGCGAAGGATGTTTGGGAGGCGTAAAAAGTGGTAAAGGTTTAGGGTGTACTGTAAATCCATTGGTTGGAAAAGAATATTTTTTTCTTAAAAAAACCCAAAAACAAAAAAACATTGCTGTTATAGGTGGTGGTTTATCCGGTATGACTGCTGCCATTACACTTAAACAACGCGGACATGAAGTAACGCTATTTGAAAAGAACAAACTTGGAGGACAATTTAATCTGGCTTATTTACCTCCCCATAAACAGTCATTGGTAAAAATTATCGATTATTTAGAAAAAGAAATTACCGATAATCATATTGAAATAATTAACAAAGAAGCCACAACAGATGACTTTATTCAATATGATGAAATATTAATTGCCACAGGTTCAATACCACAGATAGCACCGATAGAGGGTTTAAAAGATTATTTTTGGGCAGAGATCCTTGAAGAACACAATATTCCCGAAAATACAAGATCATTAGTAATAGGAGGAGGGTTAATTGGAACGGAGGTAGCCAGCATGTTACTTTCAAAAGGCAATAAAGTTTTTATTGTTGAATTGATGGGTGAAGTTGCTCGTGGTATGGAGATGATCGAAAGAAAACTAACATTAAAAGCATTTCAAAATGAGAATATAAATATTTTTGTAAACACAAAAGTCAGAAAAATATCGGAGAAGAAAGTTTATATCGAAGGAGAGAATTTTAAGCAAACTCTTGAAGATATTGATCATATTATTCTAGCTACCGGAATGAAATCATACAATCCATTTAGTAACGATATTTTTGAAAAACCTGTCCATATTATTGGAGATGCTAATAAAGTAGCAAAAGCGCAAGATGTTATTGAAAATGCTTTTAAAACAGCTTTAACTATTTAAATGACTTGATAAATAATAGGTAAAAATTGGTGATGTTGGTATTAAGTGAAATAATAAGCTTTTGATTAATTATTTTCCATTACTTTTATTTAATAATTCAATCTAAATAAGAATATTATGTTTGATCTAAAATGGATTATCAGGTTATTTTCCCTAATATTGATATCTTCTACTTTGCTCAATGGTTGTGCAAAGGAAGAATGGATCGATCTCTTTGACGGGGAGACAATAAAAGGGTGGAAATCTTCCGCTAATGGGTCATTATGGGGAATAGAAAACGGAATGCTTGTTTCAAATAGCGGTAGCGCTAACTTGTTTTATGATGGGGATATCTCTAAACAAAATTTTAAGAATTTTGAACTAATGGTAGATGTAAAAGTAGATGATGCCTTAAACTCAGGTATATTCTTTCATACAAAGTATCAAGAAGCAGGTTTGCCAAAAAAAGGATATCAATGTCAGATCTTGAATTCTTCTTCTAAAACCGTTTCAAGAAAAAACAGATTACAAAATAAAACAGGAAGTTTAAGTGGTATTCGCAATCTTTATAAATCTCCGGTTAAGGATAGTGAATGGTTTAATTATCACATCATTGTACAGGGTAAGACTATTCAAACATATATAAATGGCGAATTGATGGTTGATTATACTGAGCCTGAAAATCCTTATCGCACTGATAAAAATAAAGGGAGCGTTCTTGCTTCAGGAACTTTTGCCCTTCAGGGAAATGATTCTAAGGGTAAAGTATATTTTAAAAATATTAAAGTAAAACCTTTACCAAATGATGCTACCACAATTGGGAATCCAATTGATGATCTCGAATTTGAATCTAAATTAATAGACCTTTCAAGTAAAAATTTTCCATTAATGGATCTGCATGCCCATCTAAAAGGAGGTTTGACTACAGATCAGGTACTGGAAAATGCTCGAAAATATGGTTTTACTTACGGGATCGCTTTTAATTGTGGATTGCAAATGACTTTTGAAACTGAGGATGCACTTCAAGAATTTTTATCTACTTATAATAAACCACCACAAACTTATCTTGCTATTCAGGCTGAAGGGCGTGAATGGGTTGATATTTTTTCTAAAGAAATTGTTGATCAATTTGATTACGTTTTCACGGATGCTATGACATGGACAAATGATAACGGAAAGCGTATGCGACTATGGTTAAAAGAAGAAACTGAAGTAGGTGACCCCGATAATTTTATGGATCAATTAGTCAATCGAATTGAAAGTATTATTGGTAATGAACCTGTTGATATTTATGTGAACGCAACTTATCTTCCAGATGAAATAGTGGATAGATATGATAATTTATGGACAGAAGATCGTATGGATAAAGTTATAAAAGTCTTGGTAGATAATAATGTGGCAATGGAAATTAGTGCAAGATATAAGATTCCTAGTGCAACATTTATAAAACGCGCAAAGGATGCCGGTGTAAAATTTACTTTTGGTACAAATAATATAGGAGCTGATGATCTGGGCAGATTAGATTATTGTATTGAAATGATTGAAGTTTGTAATTTGACAAGTAATGATCTATGGGGTCCGGAATAGTTTGAAAAATATCAAAGAATTTGAATCAGAAAATTAAAATTTACTATTGAATCAAACGATTTGTTATGACCTGAAATAATTTTCTTCTTACTTCTCTCTAGTGCTAATCTTATAAAAACCCTTGTAATTCTTTGATCTCATCTCGTAATCTTGCAGCAACTAAAAAATCTAATGCTTTAGCTGCAGCCTCCATATTTTTTCGTTTTTCACGGATGCGTTTTTCAATTTCAGGTTTTGCTAAGTATTGTAAATCAGCTTCTGCAGCCTGGGCATTGGCTTCATCATATTGATAAGTAGTTATTTGTTTTTTTGTAAGAGAATCATCAATATTTTTTTTGATCTGGGTTGGTGTAATATTGTTTTTAGTGTTATAAGCAATTTGTTTTTCACGCCTTCTATTGGTCTCATCAATAGTAAGTTGTATACTTTTTGTGATTTTATCGGCATACATGATCGCTTTGCCGTTTACATTTCTAGCAGCTCTTCCTACTGTTTGTGTCAATGAACGATGACTGCGTAAAAAACCTTCTTTATCAGCATCTAAAATTGCAACTAATGATACTTCCGGTAAATCCAAACCTTCTCGTAAAAGATTCACTCCTATCAAAACATCAAATACGCCTTTACGAAGATCCTGCATAATTTCAACTCTTTCCAGTGTATCAACATCACTATGTATATAACGACATCGAATTTGAATTCTGGTCAGGTATTTAGTCAGTTCTTCTGCCATTCTTTTGGTTAAAGTAGTAACTAGAATACGTTCGTCTTTTTCTACTCTTTGATGAATTTCCTCTATCAGATCATCAATTTGGTTTAAGCTGGGTCGGATTTCAATTTCCGGATCAAGCAAACCTGTAGGTCGGATGATCTGTTCTACAAAAACACCTTCGGTTTGTTGTAGCTCGTAGTCGGCTGGTGTAGCACTGAGATAGATCACTTGATTTTGGATGACTTCAAATTCTTCAAATTTTAATGGGCGATTATCCATAGCTGCAGGTAATCTAAATCCGTATTCTACCAGATTTTCTTTTCGTGAACGATCACCGCCGTACATAGCATGAACCTGAGGTAAGGTAACATGACTTTCATCTATCAACATTAAATAATCATCCGGAAAATAATCTAAAAGACAAAAAGGACGAGTACCCGCTGGTCGTCCATCGAGATAACGCGAATAATTTTCAATTCCACTGCAATAGCCTAGTTCACGGATCATTTCAAGGTCAAATTCTGTTCTTTCTAACAATCTTTTTGCTTCTAAACCTTTACCAATCTCTTTAAAATAATCTACTTGTTTTACCAGATCTTCTTGAATTTGGTGTATGGCATTTTGTAAAATATCAGGAGATGTAACAAATAGATTTGCCGGATAAATGGTCAATCGTTCAAATTTTTCAATAATTTGATTATTAATCAGATCAAAGCTTTCAATTTCTTCAATTTCATCACCAAAAAAATGAATTCTAAATCCGTATTCACCATATGAAGGATAAATTGATATCGTATCTCCTTTTACTTTAAATGTTCCACTTTTTACTTCGGCTTCTGTACGAGAATACAAACTGGTTACCAATCTGTGTAAAAATTTGTTTCTGGAAATTACCTGATCAACCTTTATTTCAATGACATTTTTTTTAAATTCTACAGGATTTCCAATACCGTACAAACAGGAGACAGAAGCAACAACCAGAACATCCCTTCTTCCGGAGAGAAGAGCAGATGTAGTACTCAATCGCAAACGTTCAATTTCATCATTGATAGAAAGGTCTTTTTCAATATACAAACCTGTTGTTGGAATGTAAGCCTCAGGTTGATAATAATCGTAATATGAAACAAAATACTCTACAGCATTTTTTGGAAAGTATTGTTTGAATTCAGAATACAATTGAGCGGCCAATGTTTTATTATGACATAAAACCAAAGTAGGTTTTTGTACCTTTTCAATAACATTAGCAACTGTAAAGGTCTTTCCTGAGCCCGTTACGCCCAATAAAACCTGATATTTTTCATTTTCGTAGAATCCTTTTACCAATTCTTCAATTGCTTGTGGTTGATCTCCGGTAGGTTTATATTCTGATTCTAACTTAAATTGCATTTTACAAAAATAGTGTAATTTGTATGGAAATGATTTTTTTTATTACTTTAGGTGATTCAAATATTAAAATGCAACATAAAAAATTCCAAAAATGAGTAATTACCATATAAAACATTTAGAAGAATATTTTCAAATACATAGAAAATCAGTTAGAAACCCTGAAGGTTTTTGGGAAGAAGTAGCTGAAGAACATTTTATCTGGCGAAAGCGTTGGGATAAAGTATTGAGTTGGGATTTTAAGAAGCCTGAAGTAAAATGGTTTGAAGGAGCAAAATTGAATATTACTGAAAACTGTATAGATCGGCATTTGAGAATTCGTGGAGAGAAAACGGCCATTCTATTTGAACCGAATGATCCAAAAGAGGAAGCAGAACACATAAGTTATCAGCAATTATATGAGCGTGTAAATCAATTTTCTAATGTATTGAAAGATGAAGGAATTAATAAAGGAGATAGAGTTTGTATCTATTTACCAATGATTCCTGAATTGGCTATTTCAACTTTGGCATGTGCGCGTATTGGCGCAATTCATTCTGTTGTTTTTGCAGGGTTTTCTGCTACAGCATTAGCAACCAGGATCAATGATAGTGATTGTAAAATGGTCATTACATCTGATGGTTCATATCGTGGGTCAAAAACAATTGATCTGAAAGGTATTGTTGACGATGCTCTTGAAGACAGTCCGGGTGTGGAAACTGTTTTAGTTGCAAAGCGTATCAATTCAGATATAGAAATGAAAAAAGGTCGTGATAAATGGTTACAACCATTATTAGAGAAAGCTTCAACAGAATGCGAACCGGAAATTATGGATGCTGAAGATCCACTATTTATTTTATATACCTCCGGTTCAACCGGAATGCCAAAAGGAATGGTACACACTACTGCAGGTTATATGGTTTATACAGCTTATACCTTTAAAAATGTATTTCAATACCGTGAAGATGATATTTACTGGTGTACGGCAGATATTGGTTGGATTACGGGTCATAGCTAT
>DAOUPQ010000091.1 GCA_030626085.1 Flavobacteriia bacterium | reverse complement strand
GTTCATGACAGGTATGGCTTAAAACAATTGATTTACCCTAAAGATACCATTATTGTTGAGGATAGAGCCTATTTTGATTTTGAATTAATGCTCAATAGAATAAAAGCAGAAAATGTATTTGTTACCACCTTCACGTTTTGCCGGATAAATATCAATAGGATTTCCCGTAATTGCTCTTGAAAATATACTTAGGCGTGGTTTTATATCGATAAGTTTGACAGTTTTGATGTGAGTTTCAAGTGTTTCTTTCTTGCGCTTTGTAAAAAATCCAGCTATTTTACCATATAAATATTCGTCGAGTGCCATTGAATGGTTTTTAGCTTTGGATTTTTAGCTTCGGGTTTTTATTTTGTCAATTCCTTTATAGGGTTGATCGGTTAATAATATTATTAATTAAAGATCCTCAGATTGTTCAAAGAAACTAAATAAATTACTTCCATATTTTTTTTTCTGTGTAAAACTAGGATTTTGAGATAAGTCGGTATTATTTGAATGTTCAACTATTAGCATGCCCTTGGTATTTAATAATTTCTTTTCAAAAACCAAATCCACTATTCTCTGAAATTTTTCATCGGAAAAATCATAAGGAGGATCAGCAAAGATTACATCAAACTTTTGATTGGTTCGTTCTAAAAAGGTATAAACATTACTTTTAATAATAATAAGATTAGAATTGAGCTCCTTATTTATTTCATGAATAAATTTTATACAACCTTGATGTTTATCAACAGTTATGATCTTTTGTGTACCACGAGAAGCAAATTCAAAACTTATACTTCCAATTCCTGCAAATAGGTCTAAAACGGATATTTGGTCAAAATAATAATAATTATTCAAAATATTGAATAAAGCTTCTTTAGCCATATCTGTAGTAGGGCGAACTGGTAAATTATTTGGTGCATTAATGCGTTTGCTTTTATATTTTCCCGAAATAATACGCATTAGTATTGGTGTAGTAAAGTAAAGTATTTACGTTGCATATCTTCTGTAAACTCTTTGTTCAATGCGTATTTATGTCTGTTTTCTAAAAAATTGATATTGCGGACATATTTATAAGTTATATCAAAAATTTCATCATCCTCAACAGTTTCTCCTAAAAAGATCAACTCAAAATAATTGGGGTTAAAGTCTAGTTGCTCAGCAGTAAACAAAATATAATAAATAAGATCTTCTTTACTTTTGTATGAGAATGAGTTATACAATTGAAAGCTATTATTTGCTATGGTGATTATTTCAAAATGTGTTTCATTAACCATAACAAACATATGAGGTCTTTCGCTAAATTTATAGATATCTAATAAATTTTTGATTAAAACCGTTGAAAAATGTTTGTATTCAAAACTACCAAATTTATCAATTAGAAAATTATTGATATTTACAAAAGGAATATAGACATTTACAAGCTCATGATTATTGATTATATCATAAACAATATAATCGTTTCTAAAGATCTTATGGCCAAATTTTAAGTAATTGGCCAGATTTTGATCATTAAATAATGCCTTGGGAACAAATGATGATAAGTTGTTTATATGGGAAACATTAACTGAATCATATTTTTTATGAAGTAAAGGTTCTTTTTCAAATATACGCTTTACATTTTGCAAATGTTTTTGTGGTGTAGGTGAGTTATTTGAAAAAGGATAATGTACTAATGAAGGAATTTTATTGGTAATTTTGTTTATAGTACAAAAAGAAAATCCATCCAAACTGATTTGGATGGATAAATGATTATCGTCAGGATTATATAATTCTGATGAATTATTTTTTATCTGAAACTTCTCTTTTACCATCATATAATGGAGGCCAGTTACCGTTTGAGTTTACTTCGTTTAATGAACCTACAGAAATATATTCACCAGGTATATTTATACCACCCAGTTGTTCTTTTTCAACATTTATCAAATCCTTATCCATTCCTTTTAAAATAATATCCTTTGCAACTTTAGCTTCAAAAACAGATGTTTTTACACCTTGTACTTTTTCAATTACATCAGATTTTAATTCAAATTCAGCATCAGTACCCGGAACTTTAAACATATTTTTGTAATCTCTTCCTTCAAAAGACTTTTTAACAGGCTCAAAACCAACAGTATCAACAACTCTTTTTTCAACATCAACGGTAATTCTACCTCTTTTTTCTGTAACAACAATGTTTTTTACTTCGGTTATTGCAAACTGTGCTGTATCAATAAATGCAATCAGACCATTTTTATCACTTGTAAATGTTCTGTTTACTTCTCCATAAGCAATTTCAGCATCACGAATAATTTTTAAATTGTTAATAACTTTAGCGTATTTAACTTTTTTGTTTTTGTTAAAGTTTATTGGTTTCATAATTGAAGAGTAAACACTATACCCTAAATAACCAATAATTACCCATAAGACTAAAGAAACCAATGGTTTTAATTTACTTGGAATAACATTTACAATTAAATAGGCTAATAAACCAACAGCAATAATTGCTACTATAATAATTAAAATTGAAGTCATTTTTTATTTATTTATTTTAAAATGGATAATCGCAAATTTACAAAATTTTTTTAATCACAAAAGAAATAATTCATGAATAAAGTTTGAATTTATAAACAAATATAAAAATAATATATAAACTTACTTTATTTATCTTTTAAAGTTTAAAAAAATAGTTCGTTAATAAAACTTTAAATTTTCTAAAGTACAAATTGAATATTTAAATTAAGTTTGTTCAAATAAAATATTAATTATAGAATGATAGAAGCAGCTTCTGTTTTTTATACCGAACTTCTAAAGAATTTCAGGCATAATCCTACAGCAATACAAAATGAACTTTTTATTAAGTTATCCGATTTTGTATTTGATGAAAATCAGAAAGGTTTATTTTTACTTAAAGGGTATGCCGGCACTGGAAAAACTACCATTATAAGTAGCTTGGTAAATAATTTATGGAAAGTTGGTATGAAATCTGTTTTATTGGCACCTACCGGCAGAGCAGCAAAAGTAATGGCTAATTATTCAAACAAACAAGCATTTACAATACACAAAAAAATATACTTTCCTAAAAAAGCAAGTGGAGGAGGTGTTAGTTTTACTTTACAAAAGAATAAACACACCAATACAATTTTTATTATTGATGAAGCATCAATGATTCCTAACACAAATGTTGAAGGTAAACTATTTGAAAATAATTCTTTGTTGGATGATCTTATCAGCTATGTTTATTCAGGAAAGAATTGTAAAATGATATTAATTGGTGACACTGCTCAATTACCACCTGTAAGATTAGAATTAAGTCCGGCTCTGGATAGAAAAGTTTTAGATTATAATTATCAAAAAGATGTTTATGAAATTGAATTAGATGAAGTAATGCGGCAGCATCATGATTCTGGAATCTTGGCAAATGCAACCAATTTGCGAGAAATTATTCAAAATAATTATTTTGAACCATTTAAGTTTCATCTTGATTATCAAGATATTATTCGATTAACGGATGGTGATGAAATATTAGATGCATTTTATACTGCATATGACCAAAACAGTATTGAAGATACAGCTTTAATTGTAAGATCGAATAAAAGAGCAAATTTGTACAATCAACAAATTAGAAATAGAATTTTAGATCGTGATAATGAAATAACAACCGGAGATTTTATAATGATCGTTAAAAATAATTATTATTGGTTAAAGGATTCAAAAGATGTTGGATTTATCGCTAATGGTGATATATGTGAAATTTTAGAAATCTATAAATTTATTGACCTTTACGGTTTCCATTTTATTGAAGTGAAACTTAGAATGATTGATTATCCCAATCAAAATCCTTTTGATACCGTTTTGTTATTAGACACATTACACAGTGAATCTCCATCGCTTACATTTAAAGAATCTAATAAATTGTATCAGGAAATTGCCAAAGATTACAGTGATCTAAGATCAAAATACAAAATAATGCTCGCTGTTAAAAACAATAAATTTTTTAATTCTCTACAGGTAAAATTCTCATATGCAATGACTTGTCATAAATCTCAAGGCGGACAATGGAAAAACGTATTTATTGAACAACCTTATTTGCCTGATGGTCAGGATATTTCTTACCTTCGTTGGTTGTATACAGCTATTACACGGGCACAAAAAAAATTATATTTAATTGGTTTTAAAGATGAATATTTTGAAGAATAGGTTACTTATAAATTTAATATTATTTGTCATTAGTTTGGTGGTTCTCAATTCATGTGCTTCACAAAAAATTGAAAAAGATCTAAAGAAACAAAACAAAACCAATAATTATTTTAGGGGTCTGGTAGTTTATAATATAAAAAAAGGAAAAGAAATTATTAATTATAATGGTGATAAGTACTTTACACCTGCCTCCAATACCAAACTTTTTACTTTTTACACTTCTTATAAAACCTTTAAAGATTCGGTAATTGGTTTGCAATACTTTAAAAATTCTGACTCATTAATAATAAAAGGTACTGCAGATCCATCATTTTTGTATGATTTTGATGATAGTAAAACCATCAACTTTTTAAAGAGTACGAATCAGAATATCTATTTAGTAGATGAAAATATTGAAGAACCGGTTTATGGATTAGGTTGGGCATGGGATGATTACACCTATTATTATATGCCTGAAAAAAGTCAATTTCCCATTTATGGTAATGTATTAGAGCTGACCAAAATTTCAGACAGTATTACGGTTTTACCGGATTTTTTTAATAAATATGTAGAAATTAATGATGATAAAGATATTAGAAGAGATTACGATTGTAATCAATTTTATGTAAGATCTACAGATAGTTTTAAAGAGAGGCAAATACCTTTTAAGACCTCTAATCAAATGGTTGCAGATTTATTAGGAAATGAAATTGGAAAGAAAATTGTTGTAATAAATCCTAAAAAAGATATCTTATTCAAACCTTTTTACAGCGTTTCCTATGATTCTTTATACAAACAAATGTTGGTTGTAAGTGATAATTTTATTGCAGAACAATTAATGTTACAAGTTGGAAATGAAGTTGATAGTGTCTATAGTGTTAAAAAAGCGATTGATTATTCATTAGAGAATTATTTGCTAGATATACCTCAAAAACCGCGTTGGGTTGATGGTTCAGGATTATCGAGATACAATTTATTTACACCTGAAAGTTTGGTTTATCTTCTCAAAAAAATGTATCGTGAAATTCCTCATGAAAAGTTGTTATCCTATTTTCCGATAGGAGGTGAAACGGGTACTTTAAAAAAATATTACGATAATGAAAAACCTTATATTTATGCCAAGTCAGGTACATTGTCAAACAATTATAATCTGAGTGGTTATTTGATCACAAAAAAAGGTACTGTTTTAATTTTTAGCTATATGAATAATCATTATCAGGGTAGTTCTACCGAAAGGAAAAAAGAGATGGAGAAAGTATTTATAAAATTATACAATAATTTTTAACCCAGCTGGGTTAGCGTTGGTTATCATGTAAATTATATTCGGCTAGTAATCTTTCCCATTCCGGGCTTTCTAGAATTTTTAATACCCTGGTTGATATTGATTCTTTTCTATTTTTATCTAGATGTTCACCAAATCCTAAGGCGTACATTGAAAGGTTATACTTTATATTTAACATTTCAAATTCATTATTTTCATCATTTTTAATAACATAACGTAAAAGTGGTTCATCGTAGGCAACTATTTCAATTTCTTTATTTCTTAAACCATCTAATAATTCATCAAAAGTATGATAGGATTTGGTATTAAAGAAAAAATTATCAGATAACCATCTTTCAGTAGCAGAATTATTTACAGTTCCAATTTTGATCTTTTTATAGTCAACGATAAGTTCTGATGAATTCTCCATTTTTTTTATGGTTAATGACGATGTTATACCTGCCGTAATACTTGATATTAGTATGATAGCAGCAAACATCCAAATTATTCCAACAATTCTTCCGCCAAGTGTTTTAGGAGATTTATCACCATAGCCAACAGTTGTCATGGTCACAGCAGACCACCAAATACCATTTAAAATTCCTTTAATTCCAGGTCCAAATTCCTCTTTATTTTCTTTTCTTTCAAAGATCCATACCAAAAATCCAAAAACGCTTAACAACAAGAAAAGGTATCCAATAATTTTTAAAAATTTCAAACTAAAAAGATTTGATACAACATCCAGAAGTTTATTGGTGTTAACTGATCTATTGATCAAACCACCTGAATTAGAAATAAAATAAGGTACAGAAAAATCAATATAATCATTCCTTTCACTTGTGATGGTCAAAGGAGAAAGGGCAATATCAAAACTACCATTTTCTAATCCTAATAATAAACTATCTAAAGGGACTTGTTTATATTGATAAAAAGTATTTTTTTCATCTTTAATAACTTTTTTCCAAAGCAAATAACTCAATCCACTTAGTTTTCCGTTTTCAATAAAAGTAAAAGGTGCATTAATATTATAACCAACAACTAAAGTATCTTTTACAATAACATTGTCAGATTTTTGTGCATTAAATTTTAATATGCTTAAAAATAGAAAAAGAGCTAAAAATATATAATTATTCTTCAAAGCGAGGTGGTTTTTGTTTTGATGATAAAATTAAAAAATTTATTTATCAATACAATTATTAATATATTTAATTATTAAGTTTAGATCTTCTTTATAATCAAACCATTTTATTTCCTGATCTTTTTTAAACCATGTATTTTGTCTTTTTGCAAAACGACGGGTATTTTTTTTGATTTCTTGAATAGAGAAATCCAAAGTAAATTCTTTGTCAAAAAATTTAAACAATTCCTTGTAACCTACGGTTTGTAAAGCATTTAAATCTTTGTTAGAATATAATTTTTCAGCTTCATCTATGAGCCCGTTATCGATCATCATATCTACGCGCTGGTTAATGCGATTGTATATAATTTCTCTGGGAGCAGTAATACCAATTTTAATTGGAGTGAAGTTTCTTTTATTCTTTTTCTGGCTTAAAAATGAGGCATAGGGTTTGCCGGTACCCAAACTAATTTCTAATGCTCTTATCAATCTTTGATGATTATCGATATCAATTTTTTGGTAGGTTTCAGGATCTAATTTAAGTAACTGTTTTTGTAAATATTCAATTCCTTTTTCTTTAAGATCGGTTTTTAATTGTACCCTTATTTGAGGGTTAATATCCGGAAAATCATCCAAACCATTTAATACGGCATTTACATATAATCCGCTACCGCCAACCATGATGGCAATGTTGTGTTTTTTGTAAAGTTCATCTAATTTTTTTAAAGCATCCCTTTCAAAATCACCTACACTATAATTTTCAAAAATAGAACGATTTTGAATAAAATGATGTTTGACTTGGTTTAATTCCTCTTCACTGGGCACAGCTGTACCGATATTCATTTCTTTATAAAACTGACGAGAATCACTCGAGATAATTTCTGTTTTAAAATATTTTGCCAATGCAATACTCAATGTAG
>DAOUPQ010000095.1 GCA_030626085.1 Flavobacteriia bacterium | reverse complement strand
AGGGGGTAAAAGTGATATAAAAATGTAAACTGTTTTTAAAAATAAAAAAGCCAGTAAAAATAATTTTACTGGCTTTTTCTAAATCTTGCCAAAGTATAATGACAAGATTTAAATCAACTCAACTTTTTTTTATTCATTAAAATAATTGCCAAATAAATTATGGATCAATGGTTATCTTTGCATCTAATGTAACTTCTACATCAAAATCCATATCATCATCATCGCACAAGGCATTTCCGGAGTATTTAACTGTAATCGTATTATTGGCAAGTAATGCGTTAGCTATTCTACTAAGTTCATCCACATCAGTAATCTGATAAATCGTACCATTATTTGCTGATGTTTGTACGACAAATGCATTGTTTAACGAAACACTATTGTCTACCCAAAATGAAGCATCAACTTCACCAATGGGATCACCGTTAAAGTTTATAATTTTGTAACTTAACTTATTAATTTTAACATTTTTTATCTTGTTGAGATAATCTTTAGTATCATTATTAATAATACTTATTTGTACACTATTTGTAAACGTAGCCCATTCTCCATTTGTCTGATCTACATGTACCGGGATGATTTCAGTGTCAATTAGATTAACATCAAAATCAGGAAGAATTTTAATAATATCTTCTTCATCACAAGAAGCGAAACTGAAACTAATTAATAAAATGGTAAAAAAAATTGTGGTTTTTTTCATGATTTAATATATTTAAGGTTAATGTTTGGTTTGATCCTAGAAGTATAGGTCACTATCAATATTGGTACGCTTAAATTGAGGTAGTTGCTGTTTATTATTCCTTATAGAATCACGAAATGTAGTTGACTCAAAAATATTCTTAAGCCAACTTAAAACAGGATAAAATCAAAACGGAATTGGATTTAAATAAAGATTTCATAATAGATAGAATTTAAGGGGAATAATTCTTTATTTTCATTAATAAATTAACAAAAAATAATTCATTCGTTTGGTGACTTAAGTCTCATTTTTAAAAAGTAGTTTTAATTAACTCTTGTAATCATCATTATTAAGTATTTTAGCCATCCTTAACAATGCTTTAGACTTAAAATCAGGAAGCAAAAATTTACTTGGTATGGTAAAACATAAAAAACACGCTAAATTAACACGAAGAGAATTTGGTAATTATGCCCATAATGAAATTGCAATTTTAGGTACAAAATGCTCCATAATTAGCGATTTAATCCAAAAAATAGCCAATAATCTTCAAAAAAATGCAAAATTGGCCTATTTGGACGCATCTCACAATAAAGAAATTACAGCTCCACAAATTGATAATTTCACTTTTCACCCTTCCGGTGATTTATTAAAGAACAGTGCGGTCAAAATGAACCGTTATCATGATAAAACAGTCTTTTCTTCATATGATTTTCTATTTATTAACGGAAATCATTATAAAGGTGAGCAGCAAATACTAATTTTAGATATTGAAAAAGAAGCTTCTGTATTAAAAAGAATTGATCAACTGGATAATGTTCAGTTTATCATTTCACTAAATGATGATTCTCCAATTTTTGATTTTTTACTGGAAAAAGACCCTACTATTCAGAATCTTAAAGTTTATCACATTTCCGATATCAAAAAAATAACCAAGCATATTGAAAATCTGATTCTTCAAAAAATAGCTCCCGTTAAAGGATTGGTACTTGCCGGAGGAAAAAGTTTACGTATGGGAACCGATAAAGGATTGTTAGATTATTTTGGTAAATCACAAAGAAATTACTCAATTGAGTTATTGGAAAAATTAAATTTAAAAAGTTTTTTATCGGTACGAAAAGAACAAAATGTAGATGATACAGATACCGTTGAAGATGTTTTTTTAGGTTTGGGGCCATTTGGTGCAATTTGCTCAGCGTTCCAAACAAATCCAAATACTGCATGGCTGGTTCTTGCAACAGATTTACCATATGTGGATGAAAAAATAATTCAACAGTTATTAGAAAAAAGAGATCCAAGTAAAATTGCTACGGCAATTAAAGGGAAGAACAAAAAATTTCCGGAACCGTTAATTACAATCTGGGAACCAAAGGCCTACCCAATTATGTTAAATTTTTTAGCTCAAGGAATATCGTGTCCGAGAAAAGTATTGATAAATTCAGATGTTGAAATTATTGAAATTGACGATGAATTTATCACCAATGTGAATACGCCGGAAGAATTTGATGCAGTGAAAAAAGAACTGAATGACTAAGACCCTGCACATACTTAATGGTGACAGCACGGCACAAATTTTCTCTAAATCTTCTTTACAAGGTGATATTATTGTTTGGAGAGAAATGTTATGCGAGGGTCCGGTATGTAAAACTGTTGGAAGTGATGATTTTTGGACGACGAGATATAAATTTTTTGAAAATGAAATAGGCGTAAATAAATTGGAGTATTATGATACAACTATTAAAGAAATAGTAAAAATTCAAGATGTGTCCAATTACGATGATGTTGTTTTATGGTTTGAATATGATTTATTTTGTCAAATCAATTTATTAGCTCTGTGTACCTATTTACTCAAATACTATAAGAAAAATATAAAATATTCTTTGGTTTGCACCGGAAAAGAAGATGGAAAACAAGAGCTTCAAACTCTATCCAATTATTCACCAAATGACTATAAGAGTCTGTTAAAAAATAAAGTTACCATTACCAGAAATAATTTATTATTTGCAGAAGAATGCTGGAATTTATATGTTGAAAATGATAGAGAAAATTTGACTATTTTCAATTTTGATCATTGTAAAAAATTTAAATATTTAAAGCTCGCAATACATCAACATTTACAAAGATTTCCAGGAAAAAATGGTTTGAACCAAATAGAAAATAAAATATTAAATCTTATTCATTCAGGTAATACCAATAAAAACAGTATTGTTAAAGAACTTTTACTTTGGCAGCAAAAAGAAACTTTTTATGGTTTCGGTGATTTACAATATTATATGGCATTAAACAAATTAGATGAATATTACATAATTGAAAATGATGTAATTACATTAAATACAAAAGGAAATGAAATGCTTAAGTTATAATGTGACATTCTCCTAATAATAAAATTTTAAATTTATGAACGTTACTAAACAACAACTATATAATCGGCAAACAATTTTATCTGAATTTGGCGAAAAAGGTCAGCAAAAATTACAAGAAGCAGAAATTGCAATTGTAGGTTGCGGAGGTTTAGGAAGTATCGCTGCCGTTTATTTGGCGGCGAGCGGAATTGGGAAAATTCATTTGATAGATTTTGACATTGTGGATGTTAGTAATTTACATCGTCAGGTCTTCTACAAAATTGATGACATTGGTAAATCAAAGGCCAAAGTTTTAGCCGATTATATAAAATCTATTTCTCCATTCGTTGATACATCCTCTAGCGAGCAACCTATCACTAAAACCAATATATTTGAACAATTAGATGAATTTGAATTAGTTGTTGATTGTACCGATAGCTTACCTACAAAATATCTGCTGAATGATTTTTGTGTCATAACAGACACTGTTTTAGTTTATGGCTCTTTATATAAACATGATGGATATGTTGCCAGTTTTAATGTGATGGATAAACTCACAAGATCAGCCAATTTAAGAGATGCTTTCCCTAAAATGCCACAACAAGCTATACCAAATTGTTCCGAGGTTGGAACATTAAACCCTATCGTTGGTATTATTGGACTTATGCAAGCCAATGAAGTTATAAAAATTATAACTCAAACTGGCCAACCTTTGATCAATCAACTATTGATTTTCAACAGTTTAGATAATTCGCAATTAAAAATGAAACTGAAAGTTGATAAAGCATGCGATAATGTTGGTAAAAGAGGAATATTAAAAATTTTCAAAAATGAAGATTACACAGATGCGAGCTGTGAAATTCAAGAAGATGAATTTCTAATTTCTTCTGAAACTTTAAAACAAAAAATTGAGAGCAAAAAAATTGAAATTATCTCGGTTATTGAAGATATCAATACAAAATTACCCTTCGAGGTTTTGGAGAAAATACCTCTTTCAAAATTTAATGTTGATAACATAAAAATTGATCTTAACAAAGATTATATCATTATTTGCAAAAAGGGAATTACAAGCTATACTGTAACCAAAGATCTAAAGGTCAAATACCCGGATTTAAATGTTTATAGTTTAAAGAATGGGATCGATAAATATTAGACTTTAAATTAATATCTTTTTGTAATTTGCGGCTCTTAGCATCCCGATAATCCCGATAGCTATCTGGAGCCGGACTGCCTAAAATAATTTAACTCCTTTATGCAACATCCACTTGATTTCTATATCGCAGAAAAACAAAATTTCAGTCAGCAATTAAGCGCTTTAAATAGAAAATTAAAAAACTCAAGTTTAATTCGATTATTGGTTTTTGTAATTGCTTCGGTCACTGTTTATTTTTTATTTAACAATACTTATGTCGTCACAGCTGTTATATTTATAAGTTTAATCCTTTTTGTCTTTTTGGTGATCAAACATAACGATCTGAAAGCCCAACGAAACCTAGTTAATGAATTATTAAAGATCAACCTTACCGAAATTGATGTTCTTCAAGGTAATCTATCCGCTTTAGAAGAAGGTGGTGAGTTTATAGATCATGAACATTTCTATAGTTATGATATTGACCTCTTTGGCAAAGGATCCTTTTTCCAATTTATCAACAGAACTGCAACAAACTCTGGTAAAATAAAATTGTCTGAAATTTTAACTGCCAATAAAACAGATAATATCAAAGAGAAACAGATTGCAATTAATGAACTGTCCAAACTGCCCAATTGGAGGCAATATTTTACCGCAATAACCAAAATGGTATCTATAGAAACCGATAATAGAACAATTATCCATTGGATTCATAATTATCAAAGTTTTACACCCAATGCAATGAAGTCCCTTCCAAAAGTATTCTCCTTTATTTCATTGATTCTTATAGGTTTGGGTTCATTCAGTAAAATCCCCTTTTCAATTGTTGGTTTATGGTTTTTTATCGGATTAGCTATAACATTCATTTATTTTAAAAAAATAAATCATCTATATCAGGATGCAAATAAAGCAAAAAGTACTTTTAAACAATATCACAAACTATTGCAGGAAATTGAAAACTGTTACTTTACTTCAAAAACCTTAATTGATAACCAAAATAAAATTAAGACGGAAAGCAAAAAAGCATCTATTATCTTTATGGAGTTTTCTAAAATATTAGATGCTTTTGATCAACGAAATAATATGATATTTGGTGTTTTAGGAAATGCTTTTTTATTGTGGGATTTACATCAAAGTTATAAAATTGAAAAATGGATCTACCAATATCATTTTCAGGTGGAAAAGTGGTTTGAAACAATCTCTTTTTTTGATGCACAAAATTCTCTTGCTAACTATACTTTTAATCATCCAAAACATATTTTCCCGTCATTAAATACAGATGAAAGTGTAATTAATGCACAAAAGCTGGGTCATCCACTCATTCATCCAAAAGTTAGAATTAACAACAATTTTAGTATAAAAAATAAAGACTTTGACATAATAACCGGTGCTAATATGGCAGGGAAAAGCACTTTTTTAAGAACTGTTTCTCTTAATATTGTCCTGTCAAATATTGGACTACCTGTTTGCGCTGAAAAATTTGACTATACTCCTATTAAATTAATTACAAGCATGCGTACTTCAGATTCCTTAACCGAAGAAAGTTCCTACTTCTTTTCAGAATTAAAACGATTAAAATTTATTGTAGATGAAATGAAAAATGAAAAATATTTTATCATTTTAGATGAAATTTTAAAAGGCACCAATAGTAAAGATAAGGCCATTGGGTCGAAAAAATTTGTTGAAAAATTAGTTGTTTCCGGCTCTACCGGAATAATTGCCACTCACGATCTAAGTTTATGTGAAATAGAACAAGATTATACTCAAATAAATAATCTATATTTTGATGCTGAGATTATCAACAACGAATTACATTTTGACTACAAACTTAAAGACGGTATTTGTAAAAATATGAATGCATCTTTTCTTTTGAAAAAAATGGAAATTGTTTAGTTTAATTTTTGACTAAACATCCAGTTATAAAAACCAGGATCACTGTAAGGTATTGACCAGCTATCATGTCCAGCATCAGGATAAATTGTAAATTTTGGATTGCCGCCACTTTCTTTAATTGCTTCTACCATACTTTTAGAGGAGGTAATCGGAACAACAGAATCTTTTTCACCATGAAAGACCCAAACAGGTTTATCCTTAAGATTTGCAGCTTTTTCAGTAAAATTGAACATGATTGGACCGCAAATTGGGGCAACCGCAGCAAATAATTCTTGATGAGTCAATGCTAAATTCCATGTACCGTAACCTCCCATACTTAATCCGGTTAAGTAAATACGTGATTTATCAATATTATTCTTTTTTACTACATTTTTAATAAGTGCATATAATACATCATTATCCCATACTTCTTTTTCTGGACATAAAGGGGCCAATATCACACTGTTTAAAGTGTTACCTTCATTTATATATTTTAATGGACCGTGAATACTAACTTTAGATAAGTCATTTCCTCTTTCACCTGAACCATGCAAAAAAACAACTAATGGCCAATTTTGCTTTGAGTTTTGATAACCATCCGGAAAATGTAAAATATAATTAACAGAAATTTCCTTTTTGAATTGTTGAGATAACTTTTTTTGATTGTTTTGCGCAAGAACAAAAAATGGAAGTAAGAATAAAATTAGCTTTATTTTCATGGTTTCACTTTTAATAATTCATTTTAAGGATGAGCATTTACCCAAACTTCTCCATCTTCAAAAAATTCCTTTTTCCAAATAGGCACGGTTTCTTTTAAAGTATCAATAGCATATTGACAAGCTTCAAAGGCAGCCTCACGGTGGGCTGATGAAACAGCAATTATTACCGGAACATCCCCTATTTGCAGATTCCCAACAGCATGGTGAATTACTATTTTTGAAACATTGAATTTTTCAACAGCGTACAATGCAATTTTTTTCAATTCTTTAATTGCCATAGGTTCATATGCAGAAAAATCTAATCTTTTTACGGTTTTATTTTGGGTTGTATTTCTAACAGTTCCAACAAATAATGCAATTGCACCACATTCTTGATCTTGTACAAAGTCATAACAATCCTGTAAGTTAAGTTTTTCAGAAGTAATATGTATGGATATTTTTTCTTTCATCTTTATCATAAATCTATCCTCCACTAACCGGAGGAATTATTGCGATCACATCATTGTCATTTAACTTATAATCTTCGTTTACATATGCTTCGTTCACTGCAATTGCATAATTTTCAATATCGGTTAACCCTGAATATTCTTTCT
>DAOUPQ010000052.1 GCA_030626085.1 Flavobacteriia bacterium | reverse complement strand
GTATTTCCTACAACTATATTACCTTCTTTTACAACCGGTTTCTGAACAATTGTCCCTACCGATAAGATGGCTGAATTGGGTTGGTTAATGATCGAAGTAAAATCAGTAATACCAAACATACCTAAATTAGAAATTGTAAAAGTACTGCCTTCCATTTCATCAAGTGCTAATTTCTTATCCCTGGCTCTTTTTGCAAAATCTTTTACCTGAGCACCAATTTGTGTTAAATTTTGTTCATCGGCAAATTTTAAAACAGGCACTAATAAACCATCTTCAACTCCAACAGCAACGCCTATATGTACATGATGATTTAATCGAATTTTATCTTCAAACCATTGTGAATTTACCTGTGGATGTTGTTTTAAAGCCAAAGCTGTTGCTTTTACAATCATATCATTAAATGATATTTTAGTATCTGGTATTGAATTATATTGATCTCTAAAGACAATGGAATTGTCCATATCAAACTCAACATTCAAATAGTAATGCGGTGCTGTAAATTTTGATTCTCCCAATCTTCGCGCAATAGTCTTGCGTATTTGAGAATTAGGGACTTCCTCAAAACTTTCTTGACCTTTTGGAACAAATGATGTATTAAAACCAGAACCAGCAGCTTCAAAATAATTTTCAATATCGCGTTTGATGATTCTACCACCTTCACCTGATCCTCTAATATTTTGAATATTGATATTTTTTTCCTTTGCTAGTTTTTTTGCTAATGGGGAAGCCACAACCCTAACATTTGGTTTAGAAGCTTTGGGTATAGTTATATTTTCAAAAGATTTATCTTGTTGGATTGGTTTAATTTTATCATTTGAACTTTCAATATCCTCGGGAATCGCAATATCTTGTTTTTTTAATGAATCTACTAATTCTGAAACATCAGTTCCGGCATCACCGATTATTGCCAAAACACTATCAACTTTAGCAGTAGCACCTTTTTCAATACCAATATATAAAAGCGTTCCCTGGTAAAAGGATTCAAACTCCATTGTAGCTTTATCAGTTTCGATCTCGGCTAAAATATCTCCTTCATTTACTTGATCTCCAACCTTTTTCAGCCATTTTGATACAGTTCCTTCAGTCATTGTATCACTTAGTCGGGGCATAGAAATCACTTCTATTCCTTCAGGTTTTATAAATTCTTTTTCTTTAACAGGATCATTGGATATTTCCTTAATTTCATCTTGAGTTTCAGCTACAGTACTTGAATTAATCAAATTTGAAATATTTTCTCCTTTTTCGCCTATTATAGCGATAACCTCATCAACTTTAGTTGTTTCGCCTTCATTAATGCCAATATATAACAATGTTCCTTCGTGAAAAGATTCAAATTCCATGGTAGCTTTATCGGTTTCAATTTCAGCCAATATATCGCCTTCAACTATTTTATCACCAACTTGTTTAAACCACTTTACAATAACACCTTCAGTCATGGTGTCACTTAATCGGGGCATAGTTATTACTTCGGCCATAGTTTTTTTGGTTTATTATTTATCATTTTAGTTTTCTAAAGTTTATGCTTTAAAAAAGGATAATCTTTTTGTTCATACACCATATCATACATTTGCTGTATATCCGGATACGGAGATTCTTCTGCAAATTTTTCACATTCAATAACTTTAGCTTTTACATCTGCATTAATTGCTTTGATCTCATCATCTGTTAAATATTTCTTCTTAAGGATAATCTCTAAAACCTGAGAGATAGGGTCAATTTTTTTATATTCAGCAACCTCAGCTTTGGTACGATATTTTTGAGCATCACTCATAGAATGACCTCTGTAACGGTAGGTTTTCATTTCTAGAAAATAAGGACCTTTTCCGCTTCTGGCATGTTTTATGGCTTTGTCCATTGCTTTAGCTACTGCTATCGGACTCATTCCATCTACGGGTTCACTAGGCATTTCATAGGCTAGACCTAATTTCCAGATATCAGGGTGGTTTGCTGTTCTATCTACTGAAGTTCCCATGGCGTAACCATTGTTTTCAACAATAAAAACTACCGGTAATTTCCAGGCCATTGCCATATTAAAAGTCTCGTGTAGTGAGCCTTGTCTAGCTGCGCCATCACCAAAATAAGTTAGCGTAACAGCTTTTCTGCCAAAATATTTATCAGCAAAAGCAATTCCTGCGCCTAAAGGAATTTGACCTCCAACAATACCATGACCACCATAAAATCCTTTTTCTTTTGAAAAAATATGCATTGAACCTCCCATACCGTGTGAAGTACCGGTCTCTTTTCCATATAATTCAGCCATTATCCGTTTAGGATCAACACCCATGCCAATTGGTTGAACATGGTTTCTATAGGCAGTGATCATTTTATCTTTAGTCAGATCCATTGCGTGTAAAGCACCTGCTAAAACAGCTTCCTGTCCGTTATATAAATGCAAAAACCCTCTAACTTTTTGTTGGATATAGACCGCTGCTAATTTGTCTTCAAATTTTCGCCAAAAAAGCATGTCTTTATACCATTTTATATAGGTTTCTTTGGTTATTTTTTTCATTTAATTCTGATTTTTTTAGACGAGGTGCAAAAATACAACTTTATATGGAATGATTATAAATAAACCCGAAAAAATATGATTTTTATCATACTTTTTTAACTCAAGAAATTTGTTTTTAATAAATTTAAAAATGAATTCCAAATTGTAATTTGAGTTCGTTTTCTGGTCTTGTAACCTATTATATAACTGACTTCGGCACGTTTGAATATCCCTGATTAATATTGACCGGTTTTAATTAATTTTCATCAATATAATCTTCAATAGGATTGCAGGTACAAACCAAATGTCTGTCACCATAGGCTTCATCAACTCTTCTAACACTTGGCCAGTATTTCTTCTCTGCGATATAATCTAATGGAAAAGCAGCTTCTTTTCTGGTATAAGGATGTTCCCAATTATCAGCGGTTAACATATATTGTGTATGAGGAGCATTTTTTAGTACAGAATTTTCACTATTATAAGCATCGATTTCTTTTTTAATTTGTATCAAAGCATCTGCAAACCTGTCGATTTCTTTTTTATTCTCACTTTCAGTAGGTTCAATCATCAATGTTCCGGCAACTGGAAAAGAAACAGTAGGAGAGTGGAAACCATAATCCATCAAACGTTTGGCAATATCTGTTACCTCAATACCTTTCGATTTAAATTCTCTAAAATCAACGATCATTTCGTGAGCAGCAAATCCCATTTCACCTGCATATAAGATCTTATAATGCTTTTCTAATCTTGCTTTAAGGTAATTAGCATTTAAAATTGCTATGGTTGTGGCTTTTGTTAATCCGCTACTACCGAGCATTTTAATATAGCTATAAGAGATCAGATCTACCATTGCAGATCCGAAAGGAGCAGAAGAAATTGCTGAAATGGCATTTTTTCCACCGGTCTTAACAATTGGATTTGAAGGTAAGAATTCAGCTAAATGTTCAGCTACACAAACCGGACCAACTCCCGGTCCGCCACCTCCATGTGGAATAGCAAATGTTTTGTGTAAATTCAAATGACAAACATCAGCACCAATTCTTGCAGGATTGGTTAGGCCTACCTGTGCATTCATATTAGCACCATCCATATAGACCTGTCCGCCATTTTTATGAATAATTTTTGTTATTTCTCTAATAGCCGATTCAAATACACCATGGGTAGAAGGGTAGGTAACCATCAAAGCAGCTAAATTATCTTTGAATTTTTCAGCTTTTTCTTTAAGATCTTCTACATCAATATTTCCTGTTTCAGAAGTTTTTGTAACAACAACTTTCATACCTGCCATCACAGCAGATGCAGGATTTGTTCCATGTGCAGAAGCAGGGATCAAACAAATATTTCTGTGTTTATCACCATTTGCTTCATGAAAAGCTCTTATTACCATCAATCCGGTATATTCTCCCTGAGCACCCGAATTTGGTTGCAATGATGTTGCAGCAAAACCGGTGATGATATTCAATTGTTCTTCCAATCCTTTTAACATCGCATGGTAACCTTGTGCCTGTTTTACAGGAACAAAAGGATGAATAGATGTCCAGTTACTCAAACTCAAAGGCAACATTTCAGTTGCAGCATTGAGTTTCATTGTGCATGAGCCCAGAGATATCATAGAATCAGTAAGAGAAATATCCTTATTTTCTAATTTTTTGATATAGCGCATCATTTCCGTTTCTGAATGGTAATTATGAAAAACTTCATTAGTTAGAAATGTTGAAGTTCTTTGAATTTCTTTCGGAATGCTTAAACTAACTTGGTAATCGGTAATTTTAAAAGAATACAGATTTTCGGCATGCGCTAAAATCCTAATGATTTGATTAATATCTGATAAAGTAGTCGTTTCGTTAATAGAGATGCCTATATGTTTTTTATCGATATAATGGAAATTAACACTATTTTCTTCAGATAATGATTTTACTTTTTCAGGTTTGCTTACTTTGATCTTTAATGTATCAAAAAATATTTCATTGCTTTGCTTTAAACCTAATTTTAAGAGTGCATCATTTAAGATATTAGTTAAAGAATGTATTCTGTTTGCAATATATTTTATGCCTTCCGGACCATGATATACCGCATACATACCTGCCATAACGGCTAACAAAACCTGAGCAGTACAAATATTAGAAGTCGCTCTTTCTCTTTTGATATGTTGTTCACGGGTTTGCAAGGCCATACGTAATGCATGATTTCCATCTGCATCAACAGTTACACCAATAATTCTACCGGGTATTAATCTTTTAAATGCATCATGAGTTGCAAAATAACCTGCATGCGGACCTCCAAAGCCCATTGGAATACCAAAACGTTGAGTGGTGCCAACAGCTACATCTGCACCTATTTCACCAGGTGATTTTAAGATAGCTAAACTTAGCAGATCAGCAGCAACAACTACTTTGATTTCAATTTGATGTACTTTCTCTATAAAATTTGTATAATCAAAAATTTGCCCATTTTTAGCAGGGTATTGTAGTATTACACCGTAAAAAGATTCATCAAGTTCAATACTTTCATGGTCACCAATTACCAGTTCTATTCCCAAAGGGGCTGATCTTGTTTTTAAAATGGAAATTGTTTGAGGTAAAACTTCTTCAGAAACAAAAAATTTTATAATATTTGACTTTTTTTGAGCTCTTGTTCTACCATTGAAAAGCATGATCATTGCCTCACCTGCAGCAGTTCCTTCATCTAATAATGATGAATTTGATAAAGGTAAATCAGTTAGGTCTGAAACAACAGTCTGAAAATTTAATAAGGCTTCTAATCTTCCCTGAGATATTTCTGCCTGATAAGGAGTATAAGATGTGTACCAACTAGGATTTTCAAAAATATTTCTTTGGATCACTGCAGGTAAAGAAGTAGCGTGATAACCTAAACCTATATACGACTTAAAGATCTTATTCTTATTTCCCAACTCCTGAATATGTGTTGCAAATTCTATTTCACTCATCGCTTCTGGTAAATTCAAATCTTCTTTTAATAAAATGTCATCGGGAATGGTTTTGAAGATCAATTCGTCAATTGATTGAACACCAATCGTTTTTAACATTTCGTTGATCTGTATTTTATCGGGGCCTAAATGTCGGAGAACAAAAGAATCTGTTTGCATAAATTATGTTTTTGAGAAGTGTAAAAATAACAATTTTAGCTTATTTTATTAGGGATATTTTTATAGTTTTTGTTGTTTTATTTGATGATTGTATAAATCGGCAACCCATAGAATATTGTTGAAGATCATAACGGCAGCAGGTTTGTTTAAATTATCAAAATCGTTTAAAGAAGTAGCCTTGATTTTGGTTACTGCATGATCGTTAACGATCTTGTAAATTGTATTTGCTCCCATATCGGCAATATAAAGTGTGCCATTATTATCTGATGTTATGCCATGAGGCATTTTAATTTCTTTATCAAGTTGTAATTTTTTGATCTTTTTACCCGGAGTAAATCTGTAAATACTGGCATTTCCAGCATCACATATAACAATATCTGAACCATCAAAGGCCATATCAATAGGGTATTTCCAGTCCACTTTAATAGGCGAAATAGAATCTTTTCCAACCATAGAGCTTACTTTACCATTATAGATTTTTCTGATTTTAGCATTGCCAATATCTAAAACCAATATACTTCCATCTTTATTTATAAGTATTTGATGTAAAGAATTGAATTTAGCTTTTTTAGCATTTCCATCATTAAAACCTTTTTGTTGAGGTGTTCCGGCGATGGTTTCAACACTGAATTCTCCATTATTATTCGTTATTCTTCTAACGATATTATTGGAAGCACTTGCGGTGTAAATAATATCATTTTTTTTGTCATAGGCAACACCATGGATACCATCAAAAAAGGCGTCATTTGTTTTTCCATCCTTAAAACCTTTTTTGTCAGGACCCCCAAAAAGTGTAGTAACTTTTCCCTTATGATCCACTTTTCTGATAGCATAATTATTAAAATCAACAAACAGGAAAGAATTGTTCTTATAAGGCGAAAATCGTATAGGTTTATCTAACTTCGTGGGATTATTGTCGTTAAATCCTGCTTCTCCCGTGCCAATAGTTTGACTGAAAAGTTGGATAGAAATTAGCGCAAAAATGATAAATGATGTAATTCTTAATGTCATTGAGTTTTGTTTAAAATTCAAATTAAATTGATTATAAAATTACAATATAATATCTTTATAGCGTATAAAAATTATAAATAATGAAATTGTTAAAATCCTTTTTTGATTTTTATATTTACAGCAATATCCACGTGGCTTTAGCGGCCTTTAGTTTGGTAAAAATTACACTATTGTATTTTAATATCCAAGAAAATACAAGTCCGATCTTTGTTTTTTTTGCAACTTTTTTATCGTATAATTTTATTAGGTCATATAAAATTAAAGAGATCGATATTTTTTCTATGAGCTGGATTACAAGTCATAAAAATATTTTGATCTTTTTGAATTTGATCAGTATTATATTTTTAATTATTTTAACTTTTAATATTCGGTTTTTAGCATTCTTGATCTCAATCCCTTTTGCTTTGGCTACATTTTTTTATATCGTTCCATTTCGTGTCAATAATAAAAATCTCCGCAGTATTGCGAGTTTAAAGCTTTTTTTAATTGCTATAACCTGGGCTGGTGTTACGGTTTTGTTTCCATTGTTTCAAAATGATCTGTTTATAAATAGAGAGGTAATGATCATTTTTTTACAACGCTTTTTATTTATAGTTGCCTTAATTATTCCTTTTGATATTAGAGATATTCAGGTTGATCATGATCAATTAAAAACCATACCGCAAATATTTGGTGTAATCAGATCTAAAATTATATCAGGAATAGCTTTGATTTTTTTTTTATTACTGGAATTTTTAAGAATACCGTCTGAAAAAAGTGATGTTTACGACATGGTATTACTTACATTAATATCATTTTTATGGGTTTTCTTTTCTAAAGAGGATCAAAGTAGGTACTACACTACTTTTTGGATTGAGGCCTTACCAATTTTTTGGTTGTTTTTGGTATTTTTTTAAATTTTTGCTGAGAACTTGCCTAACTCAGGTTCAAAGTCTCACAAAAAAAAACCTTCAAATAATTGAAGGTTTATGATGTTGAATTATAAAAATTATTTTAAGAAAAATATTTATCCATTTTCTTTTTTTCTTCTGCGGCAAGTTCAGCGTCAATTAAAATTCTTCCACTGTGTTCATCAGTAATAATTTTTTTACGAGAAGCAATTTCTACCTGACGTTGTGGAGGGATGGTAAAGAACGATCCGCCTGAGGCACCTCTTTGAATAGAAACTACAGCCAAACCATTTCTAACATTAGAACGGATTTTTTGATAGGCATTTAACAATCTATCATCGATCAATTTACTAAATTGAATCAATTTTTTCTTTAATAATTTTTCTTCTTTTTCTGTTTCTTCTAAAATACCTGATAATTCATTCTTTTTGTGCTTTAGATGGTCTTTTTTTTCTTTGACTTTTTCATCAGCAACAGCAATTATTTCATTTTTTTGTTCAATTTTAACCTGGTATTCTGCAATTCTTTTCTCGGCCAATTGTATTTCGAGATCCTGATATTCTATCTCTTTTGTTATAGAATCAAATTCACGATTATTACGAACATTTTTTTGTTGTTCAGTATATTTTTTTGATAAAGCTTTTGCTTCCTCAATATTGAGTTTTTTGTTAGCAATGCTGGTTTCTAAGTTTTCAACATCAGTATTAAAATTGTTCAGTCTGGTTTGTAAACCTTCAACTTCATCCTCTAAATCATTTACTTCCAGAGGTAACTCTCCCCTCATATTTTTTATTTCATCAATTCTAGAATCAATAAGTTGTAAGTCATATAAAGCTCTTAGCTTTTCTTCTACGGTAACTTCTTTCTTTTTTGCCATTTTTTAAAAATAGTTGATAGGATTTGTATTGTTTTCTGATAAAATTATCCTGCTTATCGGCAAGGCAGCTGCAAAATTAGTGATTTTTTTTGTAAGATAATCTACTAAAAGGGTTTTTGTGAATTGTTCACTTTCATAATGCCCGATATCAGCCAAAATTATTTTGTTTTCAGCTCTAAAAAAATCGTGATATTTAAAATCGGCAGAGATATAAATATCAGCACCATTTGTTATTGCTTTTTCAATTGCAAAGCTTCCTGATCCACCTAAAACAGCAACTTTTTTAATCATTTTATCGCTTAAAGCGGAATGCCTTATCGATTTTAAATTAAACCTCTCTTTTAAAAGATTTAAAAACTCAATAGGTTTCATTTCATTTTCTAATTCGCCTACCATTCCCATTCCAATATTTTGATGAACATTGTCTAAAGTAATAATTTCATAGGCTACTTCTTCATAAGGGTGATTATTAAACAGTGCTTTCAAAACTTTTCCTTCTAAATGTTTTTCAAAAATTAAACTGATATTTGTTTCAGGTTCTGTATGGATAATATTTTTATCACCAATGGTTGGATTTGAATCTTCATTACCTCTATAAGTGCCTTCTCCTTTAATATTAAAACTGCAATGGTCATAATTTCCAATATTTCCAGCTCCGGCTTTAAAAAGCACATTTCTTAAATTTTCAGCATTTTTATGTGGAACATAAGTACTTAATTTTTTAATTTCACCGCTTTTCGGAATTAAGATTTTGGTATTTTGCAAACCAATTATTTCGCACATTTTAGCTGATACCCCTTTAGATGAATTATCTAAAGCAGTGTGCATACTATAAATAGCGATATCATTTTTAATGGCTTTTAGAATAACCCGTTCTACATAATTTGAACCATTAATTTTTTTTAACCCCTTGAAAATTATAGGATGAAAACTAACAATCAAGTTGCAATTTTTAGCAATAGCCTCATCTACAGTTATTTCAAGTGTATCAAGTGTGACTAAAACACCCCTTACTTCTGTTTTATAATTGCCAACCAATAATCCTACATTATCAAAATCTTCAGCGTAGGTTAGAGGTGATAATTTTTCAATAATATCTGTTATATTTTTTATGATCATAATTTTGTTTGAATAAGGTTTAAAGTTACCCAATTTAATAAAATTTCATAAAGAAATAAGATAAAGTTTAAAAGAGAGATAATTGTTTGCATAAACATAGAGTTATAATGATTTGTTAATTTTATTTTTAATTATTATTATAGCAGATAAAATCGTAATTTGCACCTCAAATTTTTTTAATATGAAGTTGAGATTTTTAGCCTTATTTTTTTTAATGGGAATTGTAATTTTTTCATGTAGTGATGATGATGATGAAGATGATTTTGATCCTGCTGCTCAAGCCTTGATCGATGATGATGCTTTGGTAGATTTTTTGCAAACGCATTATTTAACTCCTGAAAAAGAAATTGATACGATTTTAAATGGTGAAATACCATTGTATTCTCAAGTTGAGATTGAAGAGGTAACACTATACGATATTCAATATAAATTATATTATTATACAGATTTTAAAGGAGTTGGAATAAGTCCATCTCGTAATGATTCTATTCAGGTTAAGTACAGAGGTTTTATGTTAGACAGTACAAAATTTGATCAAAATTTGAGTTATACTTCATCAAAATCCTGGTTTCATTTACCTAACCTTATTCAAGGTTGGCGTTATGGTTTTCCGCATTATCAAGAAGGTATTAAAACAATTTATCCTGACGAATCATTTGGATATGAAGATGCAGGAAGTGGAATTATTTTTATGCCATCAGGAATGGCTTATGGTAATGCAGGTTCGGTTAGTATACCTTCAAATACGCCAATTTATTTCTTTATTGAATTAGGCGCTGTTGTAATAGCTGATGCTGATAATGACAATGTTATCAATAATATTGAAGATATTGATGGAGATGGAGATGTTAGCAATGATGATACTGATGATGATAGTGTTCCAGATTATTTGGATATTGATGATGATGGAGATGGTATAAGGACAAAAGACGAAGATGCCAATGAAGATGGTGACCCTACCAATGATGATTCTGATGGAGATGGTATACCTGACTATTTAGATAAGGATAGTTGATAATATCAACTTATTTATAAATTAAAAGGAGCAAATTTTGTAATTGCTCCTTTTTTATTAATGAAACTCTATTTTGAAAAGCCTGTAAGGTGTATTCAAAATAGTTAGTTGAACTAATCCCGCTATCTGTGCCGAACTTGTTTCAGCATTAACCCGCAATATTCATCACAGATTAATTTTATTGATTTAATAAACTCATATACAGTAATATAATATGTGTTTTATACAAAAACACAATACCCAATTTTGGG
>DAOUPQ010000121.1 GCA_030626085.1 Flavobacteriia bacterium | reverse complement strand
CTTAAATCTCCAATATCATATTTATCAAATGATGAACAAAAGTTAAAATTAAGATCAACCTATAAAGCAGGTGCAGGATATTATTTCATTCATAATAATAGAATGTTTTTAGGAACCGGCGCTGGTCTGGCGATGACAAATGAGAATTATATTGATGATACTCCAAGCAAAAGTAGTAGTGAACTTTATTTAACTGTTGGTTTTAATAAATATGATATTGGAGATTTAAGCTTAATGACTTCAGTAGTATTATATCCTAGTATTTCAGAAAAAGGCAGGTACAGAACAGATTTTAATTTTGATATGAAATATGATCTACCTTTAGATTTTTATATCAAAACGAGTCTGACCTATAATTATGATAATAAACCAATTGAGGGTGCTGCTAAAGAAGATTATGTTTTTACAACCTCTTTTGGATGGGAGTTTAATTGATTGTTATTGTTTGATCTCTGATAGCACCTTATCCATTTTTAGATCGGTGATCATTTTATCTTTTTCACCAAGATATCTTCTACTACCTAAGTAACGTTTTGTATTGCCTTCATCATAATAACTTGATTCAGGGTTGATAGAACTCATTCTTACTTGTTTAGAAGCATGGATAAATTCACCTTTTTTGTTTCCTAACCAGATTCCAACGTGCGTAACTTTTTGTTTGGTGCTATCAGTTGCTTTACTGCCAAAGAACATCAGATCACCCTTTTCAAGGTTTTCAAATTTAAGGTCAGGGTCAATATTTTTTCCTGCATTGATCTGTTGAGAGGCGTCACGCGGAATAATAAAACCATTCATATAATATACAGTTTTTGTAAAACCGCTACAATCCATTCCTTTTGTAGAAGTGCCACCCCATAAGTAAGGAGCGCCAATAAAATCTTTAGCATAAGATTCAATTAATTTAGGTGATGGTTTTACATCTTTTATCCATTGATCATAAACTTCACTTTCCGATTTTTTTACAAAAGCAATTCTGCTATCAGGATATTGAACTTTGTAATAATTGTTTTCTTCTCCTAAATACTTTAATTGAGCACCTAAAACAACATCACTCACTTTTGTTGATCGATCATCACTTTTTTCATAAGTATAGCCCCATGGAATCGTAAAGATTACTTTAGAAGCTTCGCCCCATGCTAAATAATCACCTTCATTCATTAAAGTAACACCACCGTGATCTACCCATGAGATATAGGCATCGGGAGTTTGAACTAAATAAAAAGCACCTTTGATCTTTAAAACCTTTAAACCCATACCCAAAAGCGCCTGCGTTGCCAATTCACCAGAATGTCTGCTTTGTGACCGTATGTTGGCAACTGAATTATTTACAACGGCATATTTAAATTCACCAACACTTGCATCAGGAAGAATGCTTATGCTGTCAATAATATTAATTCCAGAATCTGTAATTTTTTGTTTTAATTCAGCTACAGCTTTAGGTTGATCTGATTCTCCTTTTAAAAGAATTGATTCTCCTTTTGGGCTAAGACTAATATCAAATAAAGCAACTCTTTTATCTGGAGCATACACTTTTTTAATACTATCGTTAATATTCTGATATTTTGAAATATTTTGTTTTTGTGTTGTATTACATGAAGTAAATGCAAAAATAAATATGGTAAAAAAAAGTATTTTGGAAAAATTAATCATCAGATCTAGTTTATATTCTTTTTTTAATCCAAGTATTAAGATCATAAAAATTTTGTGGTGCAACACCGTGCCCAACATGATATTCATGATAAGTATTTTTAATACTTAGATTATTTAGAAAATCGGGTGTTTTTCTTGCCCAATCTACTGGAATTACCTGATCAACAGTGCCATGAGAAACAAAGAAATCAAGATCATTAAAATTGTTCTTCTCAAAATTTTCTCGTAATAATTGCGTATTTATATAACCGCTTAAAGCGACAACATGTTGGACCTTATCAGGATTGTTAAGTGCAAAAGCAGTACTTAAAATAGTACCCTGACTGAATCCCAAGAGAAAAGTGTTGTTCGGATTAACTTTGTATTTTTCTTTGACACCTTCAATAAAATTTTCAATTATTAAAAGGGCATCTTTGGCTTCAGGAATATCAGAAAAATTTGAACTGTCATTATTAAAATGTATGCTGTACCAGGCATAACTATTATAGTCCATATTTAGTGGAGCTCTGGCACTAACAATTAATAATTCATCCGGAAGTTCATTGGCAAAAGGAAAAAGATCTTGTTCATTGCTTCCATAGCCATGAAGCATTACCAATAAAGGCGGATTCTTAAGGTCAATTTTTGGATGCCTTATCAGGTATTCTAAAGAAAGTTTGTCCATTTAAATTCGTTTGGTTTTTAACCAAAGTTTCTAAACCATTCCTGGAATTGATCTCCTAAAAGTGGGATCTTTTTCTCTTGTCCTTGAACCGCTCCAAGAAGCCCTATGATCCATAAAACGAATAAACCAAGAGATAATAGTTGACTAATCCATCCATAATCTACAAATCTGCCAACAAAACTAACGGCAAAGCTTAATAAAATTAGTCCGATAGCTTGACGAATATGAAATGCAGCAAAAGGATTTTTTTTGCTCTGATTCATAAAATAAGCGATAATTGTTCCAATAAAAGTAATATAACTGATAATAGCGATGGTTTTGCCATCATTAACGGTTTGATTTTCCATTTTTAAAATGATTTGATTAATTGTTGTAAATATAATAAAATTTAATAATAATAATATTTTGTTTTAATAAAATTCTTTTTAATTAATAATTACCTCAATACCAACTTATTATTTGAGTAAATACCGTAAGCTTTCCCCTTTAAATCCTTACCTAAAAAAGCTGAATTATTTGAATTTGATAAAATGTTTTCTTTAGTAAATGTATATTCCATTTCTGGATCGAATAAAGTGAGATTGGCTATTTCACCTTTTGCGATCTTTAATTTTGACAGACCAAATATTGCTCTGGGTTTTTCAGTTAAACTGTCAATGGTAATATCTAAACCTAAAACAGGTTGAATACTTCCAAAAATACTTTCTAAACCTATGGTTCCGTAAAGTGCATTTTCTAATTCTACCTTTTTATTTTCAATATCAATCGGATTATGATCGCTTGTAACCATATCTATAGTTCCATCTTTTACACCCTTGATCAAAGCTTTATTGTCTTTTAATGATCGTAACGGTGGCAAAACTTTATAATTTGCATCAAAACCTTTGAGCTCGTCATCAGTTAAAACCAAATGGTGAGCGGTAACACTACAGGAAATTTTTAACCCTTTTTTCTTAGCTTCTTTGATTAGTTTTACAGATTTGGCCGTTGAAATTGTTGGGATGTGTAATTTACCATTGGTGTATTCCAATAAAAATAGATCACGAACAATTTGCAATTCTTCAGCTAATGCCGGAATAGAATTTAAACCAAGTTTAGTACTGTTTATGCTCTCATTTACAAACCCTAAAGTAGAGGTTGTTTTTTCTTGAGGGAAACTCATAACCAATCCATCAAAATTTTGTGCATATAGTAAAGCTATTTTCAATAAATTGGCATTGTTAACAGCTTTGTTGTAATCGCCAAAAGCAATTGCTCCTGAGTTTTGCATATCAAAGAATTCTGCCAATTCCTTTCCTTCAGCATGCTGCGTTAAATTACCAATAGGATATATATCTACAGCATTACTTATTGCTTTGTTCATTATAAATTCAACCGCTGATTTATGATCGATAACAGGGTTTGTATTTGGGTTAACTGCAATAGCTGTAAATCCGCTTTTTGCAGCAACTTCTAAACCGTGTTCAATGTTTTCTCTTTCTTCAAAACCAGGTTCGCCAAAAGAAACACTAGTGTCAAACCAACCATTTGAAATGTGTAAATTATTTAAGGTTATTTCTTTACAATTATTTGGTTTGGAGATCTTGTCAGAAATATTGGTTATAATGCCATTTTTGATTAATACATCTTTGACTTGATGATGATAAGCAGAGCTTTTATCGATTATTTTGACCGATTTTAAAAGTATATTCACTTGTAGAAAGTTTAAATAAAGATATAAATTTTCTTTATGTATTTTTAAATAGCTTTTGTAAAAGAATTTCAGCAATTAAAAATATCAGCGCAAAACTAATAAATAATTGCCATAAATTGTGCGTTTTATTATGTTCATTTATTTTGATCAATGCATTTTTAACACGGTTAAAATAATAGACATTATCTTTAATATTTTCATTTACAGAATGATATTGTAGATTACTTTCAGATCTATCATAATTATAAGCAATATTTTTTTTAAGCTCATTTTTATTTGAAATTTGGTAAATTCCTACCTTACTAGGTTGGTTAGATGTAGTTAAGATTACTTTATCTGTTTTTGTTACTTGAAGAGGAATAAAATTATATTCACCCTTTGTAATGTGCAAAACTTCATTTTTTTGTAATATAGATCTAACCGAAATAGTATTTGTTTTTCCAATTTTATAATATAATTGCTTGTTTGAATTATTTTGTAAAGCAAAATTGTAAAAAACCGGAATTATCAGTGGTGATGAAGAAAAATTTGAATTTTCGTTATTCAATGCAGAAGCAATCCAATAGATCTTACTGTTATTTTTATTAATTTCAGATATAAATTCTTTACCATTATCTAAATTTAGAAGATCTGAGGCGTTTGGCATCACAGTATTAATATATTGATGAACAACAGGGTATTGATAATTTTTTATTTGTTTTATAAATACATTTTTAAAAAATGGATGATCATAGTTAATTTTTGTTATCAGTTTTTTTGTTTTATTTTGGTCAATTACTTTTCCAATTTGCAAAGAAGAAAACAGATTGTTATAGGATACAATATTTAGTTTATTTGAAGGAATAATAACCAAATTCCCACCGGTATCTATATAAGTTTGTATGGCATTGATCAAATATTTTGGAAACTGATCAAGTTCATTTAATATTACTAAATTCTGATTATAAATATCACCTACTTCCAATTGTTTTAATTCGGACTGTACATAGTCAAAATCATTTTTATTGTAAATTTTTGGTAAAAAAGGACTGTTTTTACCGATTGCCAAAACTTTGGTCTTTTCATCTTTTGGAATTGCAAAATACATCGTATTGTCAAATAAAATATCAGCATCATCAATATTGATATGGCCAGTTATATCATCGGTGTTCTGTGTGATAAATTCAATTTCCTTTGTTTTGTTCTTTTCGAGTTTAATACTTGTTTTTCCTTTTAATTCATCATTTATAAAAAATGATACATTAATATTTTTATTGGCAGAATTGTAATTTTTAATACTGGTTTTTAAGGTTAAATTATCATTGTCCTTTTGTGAGATCCACAAGCTGTCAATTGCGATATTATCAGGTATCTCAGGCAATAATTGAATTAAATAATATTTAGAAAGACTATCTGTTTTTAAGGAAAAAACATCATTGTTAATTTTCTGAAAATCAGATATTAAAATAATTTGATCACCTGTGCCTTTATTCATGTTCTGTAGAGATCGAATTTGTAAAAAAACAGAGTGTAGATGTTTTTGTATTGGATAGTAATTAATATTTAAAAGTTCATTATTTACATCAATATCTTTAAATGCCTTATCATTGGTAAGCAGTGTAATTTTTTTATTTTTATTTTGAAATGATTCAATTAGATCCTGAATGGCAATTTTCAGCAGTTCTCCATTTTTACCTTTGGCCTGCATACTTAGAGAATTATCTAAATAAATGATAGTTTCTTTGGTTTTTTGCTTTGTATTTTCTCCATAATAAGGTTGAGCAAATGCTAAAATTAAAGCAGTTAAAAGCAACAGTCGGGTAATTAAGATCAACCATTTTT
>DAOUPQ010000093.1 GCA_030626085.1 Flavobacteriia bacterium | reverse complement strand
TCTGCCATAGTTGGTACTTTCATGTTCTTTTATTTAATAATGAAACAATTAAATGATTCAAAACTTATTCTTGAATCTTTCAATCTTTAAATTTTTCAATTAATTACTCATCTTTCCAGTTCAGTCTATCCATCTGATTATACTGCCATGGAGCACCATTATTTTCAATATTGGTAAACATCATATTTAATTCCTGAGGTGCAGATGACTGCTCCATAACCAGATATCTACGCAAATCAATAATAATTGATAAAGGATCTATTTCAACCGGACACTCTTCAACGCAAGCATTACAACTTGTACAAGCCCATATCTCTTCGTTACTTATTGTTGTAAATAACGACTTATCATCTTCTTTAAATGTGCCATTTAAATCAATATTCTTCCCTACTTCTTCAATACGATCTCTGGTTTTCATCATTATGGCACGCGGCGATAATTCTTTACCGGTTTGATTTGCAGGACATACAGAAGTACATCTACCGCACTCTGTACAAGTATAAGCATTCATCAATTGAACCCAATTCAGATCAACAACATCACTCGCTCCAAATTTTTCGGGAATTTCATCTGTTTCAGTTTCTTCTGGTACTGCATATGAATCAGCATTTGGGTCTAACATCATTTTCACCTCATTGGTTACCGATTCCAAATTATTTAATTTTCCTTTAAGATCTAAATTGGCATAATAAGTATTTGGGAAAGCCAATAAAACATGTAGATGTTTAGAATAGTATAAATAATTTAAAAATATAAAAATTCCTATTATGTGTATCCACCAGGCAGCTCTTTCAATAATAATTAAAGTATCAATATTTTGAGGTAACCATCCGGCTATATGCTTAGATATTGGAAAAGCTCCTGCTTTAATATAATGATCAGCGCCTAAAAGTTGTAAATTTTGATCGGCAGCATTCATGATCAAAAATAAAGACATCAATACCATTTCAAAATATAAAATATTTAGTGCATCATTCTTTGGCCACGAGGTCATTTCTTTATTCCAAAAACGAGGAATACGAATGATCATTCTTCTTATCCAAAAGATAATAACAGATATGAAAACCAAAAATGCTAATATTTCAAATGAACCTATCAAAAAACTGTACAATCCGCCCGCAAATGCAAAAACTCTATGTGTTCCAAATAAACCATCAATAATTATTTCAATTACTTCAATATTAATGATGATAAAACCCAAATACACGATGATATGAAGTATTCCGGCAACAGGACGTCTAACCATTTTAGACTGACCTAATGCAACATTGGTCATATTTTTCCAACGTTGTGAAGAATTATCAGATCGGTCAATATCTTTTCCTAATTTGATATTTCGAATTAGTTTTTTTACATTTTTTGTAAAAAACCCTATCCCAACTACGAGTAGTATTGCGAAAAGTATATTTGAAATGTAATGCATGTAATAGTTTTTTCTATAATTTACTATTTGATATTGAACTACTTATATTTGATCTCAATAATAATAAAAGGTCTATTAATTATCAACCTTATAAAATTACTAAAAATTAAAGATAAAACTAATAAAATAATGAATGTTTGAAACAATTATTTAAAAAAATATTTTAAATACTTATTAACTATTTGGGTGGTTTGGGTTCTTCTGATTCCTGATAAGTAGCATCTTTTTTGCCAAATACTGAAAAATGCACAAAGCGTTTGGGATGTTCTTTCATTTCACGTAATAGTTCTTCAAGCTCTTTTGAGGATCCTTCTAAATTTTTGTATAAGACTTCATCGTTAACCAATTTTCCTAAAGTACCCTGTCCATTTTGAATACTGTCCAAAACTTGATTCACCCCATCTAAAGTATATTGTAATTTTTTTACTGTTGCTGCTAAATCAACTTTTTGTAATGAATCTGCCATTTGAGAAAAACTACGCATAGACCTGTTAGCATAATCAAAAATACTGTCAATTTTAATGTTATTATCTTTAATAATTCTATCAGCTTTATAAGAAATTTCTTTAAATTTTTCTAATGTAAGATTCAAATTTTCAAGAGATTTTTCAATGTTTTTTTGATTTTTCACATCCAATACATTGTTAATATTTTTCATAACTGTATCAGAATTAACTATAAAACTCTCGACTTTAGCTTGTAAAGGAGCAATTTGTTCATTGATCATTCCTAATATACCAACATCAGCTCTTCCAATTAGCGTATCACCTTTTCTAGCAATTTCTGCACCATCTAGTGCCAAATCAATTTTTAAGGATTTTCCACTGATAAAATCAGGACTAAAAATTTGAGCTATACTATTTTTTGAGAATTTTATATCGTTACTCAATTCAATATGAGCAACTAATACACCTTTTTTGGTAGGATGGAAAGTTATATCCGCTATTTTTCCAACTTTCAATCCATTTATTAGAACCGGACTAGTTGGGATCATTCCTTGCACATTGGAATATTCTGCATAAAAAGTACGAGTTTTGTCAGTAAAACTACTATCCTTTAAAAAACTATAACTCCAGATAAAAAGCATAATGATAGCTACTGCAATAACTCCTGTCTTAATTTCCCTTGATATTTTCAAAATATATATTTATTTTTAGCGAAATTACAAATATTTTATTTGAGTAAAAACAATTTAGTTTGATGATTGTTTTAAAACCTCATTTACCGATACTTTTTTTCCATTTTTAAAAGCAACTACAAATGCTGTAGGATATCCTTTTCCTTTAGCTTCTTTTTTAAATTTAGAAATTTGATCAAAATCGGATGTCGTACCATAATAATATTTATAGGTTCTTTGAACCTTAACTCTTTCTATTCCTTTTAAACCATTAAAATTATAGGATTTTAATGGGACTTTTTTATTACTTGATGCTATTTGAACTTTAAAATCAACTCCCGGAAACACTTTGTTTTGAACTGGTTCTTCCTTAATTACTGGAACATCAACAACTGTATTATCATCTAGATGTTTTTTATAATTTAAAATTGAATTGGCTATTGATCTTGCCACTTTTTCTTGTCCGCTTTTTGAAGCTAAAAATTTACCTTCATTTTTATTGGTCATAAAACCTGTCTCTATTAAAACACTTGGCATATAAGTTTGATGCAAAACAACAAAACCCGCTTGTTTTACACCACGATCTTTACGTTTTAACACATTGGTAAAATTATCCTGAATATAGCTTGCTACTAATAAACTTTCATCTAAAAATTCTTCTTGCATTAATGTCATACCAATAACTGCTTCCGGAGAATTAGGATCAAACCCTTCGTATTTTTCCTGATAATTATCTTCTAAAAAGATTACTGAATTTTCATGTTTGGCAACCTCAAAATTCTGTTTATTTGCATGTAAACCCAAAACATAAGTTTCAGTTCCTTCAGCTTGAGTATGATGCGCATTACAATGTATAGAAACAAATAAATTTGCATTTGCATCATTAGCAATTTTTCCACGTTCTTTTAAATCAATAAAAACATCTTTTTTACGTGTATAAACAACCTTAATATCTTTTTTTACTGCCAGATATTTACCGATTAACAAAACAACTTTTAAAGCTATTTCTTTTTCACTAATGTTTTTTGCAGGTCTTCCCGGGTCTTTTCCACCGTGACCTGCATCTAAAACTACTACAAATTTATCTTGTGCTAAAACTGTGTTTGGATTGATTAAAAATAAAAAAAACACTAAATAGATAAGTTTTAAAGAAACTTTTAATTCAACACTTTTATGATTCACCCTTTTATTTTTTTTAATTATTATTAAACTAATAAAAAAATGTTCCTTACTTTTTTTTAACAAATTTTTATTTTATCCTGCTTAAAAAATATCCGTAAGTTTGTAAATTAATAATTACACATTTTTTTACAAAAATAGTATTTAAAATATTGCATACAAATATAAGGTACATAGTTTATATATTCTTTATTTTTTGTTTTGGAATTATGATGGGTTATTCACAAAAAAACCCAAATGATCCCAACAAAAATTCTTCGAAGAATGATGATAGTATTGCAATTAAAAAGCAAGATACTATCAAATCTGATAGTATTATGGTTACCAAAGAGTATTTAGAAGATAATATCCGTCATAAAGCGTTAGATTATGTTGAAAATGATTTTATAAACGAAAGGGTTGTTTTATACAACCAAGCTGAATTGTTTTATAAGGACATCGAACTTAAAGCAGGGCAGATTATTATTGATTATAAAACCAGTCTGGCTTTTGCCAAAGGAATTGTTGATAGTTTAGGAAACTATACTCAAAAACCACAGTTTAAACAAGGCAATCAACAAAGTGAACAAGATTCTCTAATTTATAACTTTAGAACCGAAAAGGCCTTGATCTATCAATCAAAGACTGAGCAACAGGGTATTATAATCACTGGTCAATTAACAAAAAAAGAAAACGATTCTACTTATTATGTAAACAGAGCCCGGTTTACCACTTCACAAAAAGACAAACCCGATTATTATATCCAAACAAATAATATTAAAATGGTAGCCAATAGTAAAATTGTAGGTGGAATGAGTCATCTTGTTATTGCTGATGTTCCAACACCACTTTTTTTGCCGTTTTTTTATGCGCCCATTACAAAAGGAAGAGCTTCAGGTTTTTTAATACCAACCTGGGGTCAAAACAACCATCAAGGATATTTTTTGCAAAATGGAGGTTATTATTTTGCCATCAATGATTATTTAGATCTGGCCGTTCTTGGAGATATTTATACCAATGGAAGTTGGGGACTCAGAACTGAATCAAATTATTCAGTAAGATATAAATTTACCGGAAATTTTAGTTTTCGATATGAAAACCTTATCAATAGTCAGCTTGGTTTTCCCGACTACAGTAAATCTACCAATTTTTTTGTACGATGGTCTCATAGCCAGGCTTCTCAAGCAAATCCGAATTCTAGGTTTTCAGCATCTGTAAATTTTGGTAGCAGCAACTTTTTTAAACAATCTTTAAATGAAATGAGTTCACCATTTTATTTGGTCAATACTTTTAGCTCCTCTGTAAATTATTATAAAAAGTTTGTTGGCACGCCCTTTAATTTAAACGCTTCTGTAACTCATACTCAAAATACAAATACCGATAGGGTTGATATAAATCTACCTTCATTACAAGTAAATATGGATAGAATTTATCCTTTTGCCCCTAAATCAGGAGCCAAAAAAAATGTTATCCAAAATATTGGTTTAACCTATAATATGAATGCTCAAAACCGAATCTCCACAACTGGCGAAGAGCTGTTTTCATCCAATGCATTGGATAATGCACAATCCGGTGTGCAACATAATGTTTCAATAGGTACCAATATGAAAGCATTCAAATATTTTACAATATCTCCCAACATGACCTATAAAGATATTTGGTATTTTAAAACTATTGAAAAAAATTGGGATCCATCAATTGAGGAAGTTGTAACCGATACCATACAAGGTTTCTCAACTTTTAGAGAATATTCAGCAAATGTATCAGCTTCTACTACATTGTATGGAATGTATAATTTTAAAAAGGGTAGATTAAAAGCTATAAGGCATACCATGCGACCTTCTGCAGCGCTAATTTATCGTCCTGATTTTGGATTTTATTGGGATGAATACCAGGCAAGTTTAGATCCGGAAGACCTAAAAGAATACAATAAATTTCAAAACGGAATGTTTGGAGGTCCTTCCAAAGGCAAACTAAACAGCGTTGGTTTATCATTAAACAATTCATTTGAAGCCAAAGTAATGGATAAAGATAGTGAAGAAGACGAAGAGGATGATAAAAGCAAAAAAGTAATGCTGCTTAACAATCTTAATTTTTCTACAAGTTATAATATGGCACTCGACTCCTTAAATTGGAGTCCGGTAAGAATGACTGCAGGAACAGTACTCTTTAATAACAAATTAAACATTAATTTTAATGCAAGTATGGATCCATACGCTATTAATGCAAACGGCTCTAGAATTAATGAATACAATATTAGTAATGGAGGAAGTTTATTAAGACTTGTAAATGCCGGTATGAGTGCTAACTACGCCATTTCTAGTAAAGAAATTGGAAAAAATAAAACCAAACAAAGTGATCAAAAAAATAAAGACCAATCTGATCGATCTTCATCCGATGCAATGTTTGGCAAAAGTATTACCAGTAAAAGTCGCGACCTGAACAGTTCAAAAAAAGATGAAGTAAAAATTGCTAAACTTTACAATACGGCTATGCCATGGAATTTAAGTTTTCGCTATTCATTAAATTATAACAATTCAAGAGGAGATGGTCAAATTTCTACCAATTCACTTCAAGTAACAGGAGATCTGGAATTTTCTCCAAAATGGCATGTTGGCATCTCTTCGGGTTATGATTTTAAAGATAAAGGTATTACCTATACTCAACTTCGCTTTGAACGTGATCTTGACAGTTGGCATTTTAGTTTCAACTGGGTACCTTTTGGAGACAGAGCAACTTATTATTTCTTTATTGGAGTGAAATCATCAGCACTTAGCGACTTGAAATATGACAAAAGAAATGTACCTGATAAGAGACTGTTCTAAAAAACATATTTATTTTTTAAACATTAAAACTTAATTATAAAATTAACATTATGAAACGTATAATCGAAACTAAAAATGCACCAGCACCACTTGGTCCTTATAATCAAGCCGTACTTAAAAATGATACACTATACGTATCGGGTCAAATTGCTTTAAATATTGAAACAGGTGATTTGGTTACTGAAAATATTACAGATGAAACTCAGCAAGTAATGATAAATTTAAAAGCTGTTTTAACTGCTGTAGATATGACTTTTGAGAATGTTGTAAAATCAACTATTTTTATTACTGATATGAATGATTTCGTTGCTATAAATTCAGTTTACGGATCATATTTTGACGAAGCTATAGCTCCGGCTCGAGAAACAGTTCAGGTTGCGGCTTTACCTAAAAATGTTAATGTAGAAATTTCAGTAATTGCTGTTAGGTAGTTTTTAAATTATCATTCAGTATTATAATTTATGACCTGTAATGTGTTTAAAACCTTGCAGGTCTTCTGTTATATCAAATATTTATATTGCAAATAAAATTCACCCCAAAAACCCACTGCCTGATCATCTCCACGAGGATCAGCCCCTCCTTCTAATCTTCCATCGGGTATAACTATTATTATCTTAAGCTTAGTTATTTTTATACTTGTCTCAATTTAATTAACTATTTCTTATTTCCTTTAATTTATCAGCCGAAAAAATACGCAATTTTTCAAAAAATAATTTAAAATCATTTTCAAAATCATCATAATTTTCTTTTAGATCATTTATGGCCAAATGCATTTGTGAAATTTCACCTGTACGCTTATTCATACCTATTAAAACTTTTTCAATTCCTTCTA